>DASSGB010000136.1:0-20594 GCA_035693825.1 Anaerolineales bacterium | reverse complement strand
ATCGTGTAAGGGACAAATAAAAAGCGCCCCGCGGGCGGGGCGCCTCGAAGGCGTCGCGTGGCTATGCGTCGGCCACGAAGCGGTAGCCCACTCCCGGCTCGGTCTGGATGATGCCCGGGCCCTCATCGGGATCCGGCATCAGTTTCTTGCGCAGCTGCCGGATGTAGACGCGCAAGTATTCGGTGTGATCGGCGTCCGCCGGGCCCCACACCTGCGTCAGGATGCTCCGATGGGTCAAGACCCGGCCGCGATTGGCGACGAGATACGCCAGGAGCTTGAACTCGGTCGCGGTCAGAGGGATCTCGTCGCCGTCACGGGTCACGGTATGACCCGCAAGGTCAATCCTCAACGGACCGGAAACGACGACGGTCTCGTGGGCGCCCTGGGTGCGCGAGGCATGCCGAAGCGCAACCCGGACGCGCGCCAGGAGTTCTTCGGCTCCGAAAGGTTTGGTGAGATAGTCGTCGGCGCCGCGGTCCAAAGCTGCAACTTTGTCCTGCTCGGCATCGCGCACCGAGAGCACGATGATGGGGCATTGCGTCCATTCGCGAAGCCGGGAGCACACCTCGATGCCATCCATGTCTGGAAGTCCCAGATCCAGGATCACGACGTCCGGCTTCCCCGCCGCGGCCAGCGCCAGACCCTCTTCCCCGCGTGAGGCCGTCGTCACTTTGAACTTCTTCTCGGTCAGGATCGTGCGAAGAGCGCGCAGGATCTGCGGCTCGTCATCGACCACCAGGATGTGCGGCGCCGCGCTCACTGGCTCTCCTCATCCGGCGGAGGATGGGCCGCTTTCCCACCGACCCAGTCCGACGGAAGCGTGAAGAGGAAAGCGAAACCGTTCGGACGGTTTTCGGCCCAGATGCGGCCACCGTGGGCTTCGATGATCCCTTTGCAGATGGAAAGGCCCAGCCCGGTCCCGGCGACTCGATCGGCGGCCGTGATCCGGTAGAACTTGTCGAAGATCCGGGGCAGGTGCTCCTCGGGGACTGGCGGCCCTTCGTTGCTGACTTGGACACGCACCAGGGGGCCGTCGATCCGGGCGCGAATCCCGATAGCGGTCCCAGCAGCGGCGTATTTCACGCTGTTGCTCAGCAAGTTGGTGAAGACCTGTTCCATCTGAACGTAGTCCACCGGCACGAGCGGCAAGTCATCCGGCAAATCGAGCTGAATCCGGTGGTTGGCGGTCTGCCTTCGCATTCGCTCCAGGACGGTTCCGACGATCTCGGACAGGAGATTCCACTCGCGTTGGGGCTTCAACGCACCCGATTCCAGGCGAGACATGTCCAGAAGGTTTCCCACCAACTGGTTCAGGTGATCGGACTCTTCGTCGATCGCCGCCAGAAGTTCCGCGCGGGCATCCGTGTTCCACTCCACTTCGCCGCTCTGCAGGCTTGTGGCGGAGGCCTTGATCGTGGACAGAGGCGTGCGAAGCTCGTGCGAGACGGAGGACAGGATGGCAGACTTGAGCCGATCGCTCTCTTCCAGGATTCTCGCCCGCGATTCGGCCTCGGCCAGCCTGGCTCGCTCGAGAGCCAGCGCCCCCTGGCTTGCGTAGGTCTGCAAGAGACGGCGCTCGGTAGCCGATGGCCCGGGTCCGTGTCCCCAAATTCGGATCGTTCCCATGGCGCCGCGCGCCGCCTGAACCGGCACGCTCAGCTGGGGCGGCCCCGCCGGAGTCGGTGAGTCGACGGGGTAGTGATAGGCGAAGGAGCCGTTCCCCGAGACGGATACCTCAACATGCTCAGCGCCCATCATCGCATGCACACGCTCGGCCAGGGCGCGGCCGATCGCTTCATCATCCTGCAGCCCCGCCAGCACCGTGCTCAGTTCGTACAGCTGGGTCGCCTCTCGTTCTCGCGCCTGGGCCGCGGCCAGCCCCGATTGCGCGCGGCCGACCAGCTGGCTGATGGCTACGGCCACGATCAGGAAGACCAGAAGAATGACAAGGTCGCTCGGGCGGTGGACCGTCATCGTGTAGTAGGGCTCGATGAAGCCGAAGTTGAACGCCAGGAACGCAAACAGGGCGGCCGCCACCCCCGGCCCCAGGCCCCACAGGGCTGCACTCAGCCCCACGGGCAGGAGGTACAGCAGCGCGATCAAAGGGGTGTCGAGTGCCTGGCGAATGGCGAAGAACCCGGCCGTGGTCAGGCCTATCAAACCGATGGCCCCTGCATATCCGAGGGGGCTGCGACGGAAGACAGAAGACACTCTCAATCCTTTGCCTCGCAGGAGTTCTACTACGAATTCGTTTGCCGCGCCGACAGGGCTCTTGATGACAATCGCGCGCCCGTCACACATGGCGAACGACCATGGCGACGGCGTCGAAAACAGCGCCGCCCCCGGGGGCGGGGGCGGCGAAATCGACGCGATCAAAAGGATGGCGAGGAGTCAGATGCCGGCGCCGGGACCCCGCCGTCGCTGGCGGTAGGTGATGCGGCCCCGCGTCAGATCGTACGGCGAAAGCTCGACCCGCACCCGATCCCCGAGGAGGATGCGGATGTAGTACTTGCGCATCTTCCCCGACAGGTACGCCAGCACGGTGTGCTCGTTGTCGAGCTTCACCCGAAACTGGGTGGACGGCAGGGCTTCGATCACCGTCCCCTCGACTTCAATCTTCTCCTCTTGCTTTGCCATCCATTCCTCCGGAGGGGGCGACGCGCGCGCCTACCCCTCAGTGCGGTAGGCTGCGATCTTCCGCTGGCGTCGCTTGAGCCGCCGGATTGCCTTCTTCTTTTGGATGCGGCGCAGCTCGCTCTTCGACACGAACCAGCGCTTGCGGCGGACGGTGCTCAGAATCCCGCTCTTGGCCACCTTCTTGCGGAATCGCTTGAGCAGCATATCCTGGCTTTCATTTGGACGCAGGACGACCGTCGTCAACGCGCCTCACCTCCCTCCGTTCCCCGGATCACAGCGCCGCCGATTCGGCCGGAGCCGGCGCGCCTTCGACCGCAGACAACAGAAGGCGTTCGCGCTCCGCATCGAACTCGACCACGCGCACCTGCAGACGGCTGCCGGGACTGGGCAGCTCGCTTCCGAGGAGCGACACGCGCCCCTCCAACCCGCACGCCAGCTCGGCGTGCACTCCGTCGTTCGAATGACGGGTGACCGTGCCTTCTTGCACGATCCCCGGCTTCAGCGTTTCGCCGGCCGTCGTCCACGGATTGGGCAGCAGCCGCTTCAGGCTGAGCCCGATCCGGTTGGCCTGTCGATCCAGACGCAGGACCAGGGCTTCCACTTCCTCCCCGATGCGCAGCACGCTCCCGGGGTCCTCGATGTGTTTCCACGAAATCTCAGAGATATGGATCAGTCCGTCGGCGCCGCCGATATCGACGAAGGCGCCGAACTCCCGCAGGCTGGTGACCACGCCGCGCCGGACTTCGCCCTCGCGCAGCGCGTCCATGACCTTGGCCTTCTGCTCCTGACGCCACTGGCGCACGGCCTTGCGCTCCGAAAGCACCAGGCGCTGCCGCTGCGGATCGACCTCGATCACGCGCAGGGGCATCTTGCGGCCCACCAACCGCTGGAGGTAGGCGCCTCGGCTGGCTTCGTCCGAGCCCCGCGGCAGATCGCTGAGATGCGAGGCGGGGACGAAGCCCCGCAGCCGGCCGAAGGGCACCACCAGACCGCCGCGGTTGAAACCGGACGGCACCGCCTCGAACACGGTCCCCTGCTCCAGATGTTTCTGGGCCTCCAGCCAATCACCGCTCTCGCGCGCCTGCGACACCGACACCAGAAGATTCCCGTCATCATCCACGGGATCGACGACCATCACCGCCACTTCATCGCCGACCCTTGGCCGGGGCTCGGTCGATGGAAGTTGGTTGAGGTCTTCGGCGGGGACGAATCCGTCCCGCTTCATGCCCAGGTCGATGATCAGGCCTCGAGGGCTGGAAGAAAGCACCTGCCCCCGGAATAGGTCGCCCCGCCTAGGCGAGGCGATTCCTTCGGATTGCGCCAACAGAGCTTCCAGGTCGTCCTGCGCGGTCCCCATCCCCAATCCCGGCTTGCAGAAATGAAAAACCTGGCGGCAATGCTCGCGGGCCAACCAGGCTTGCTTCCGGGCCGACGTGTCTCGAAGACGTTCGATCTTTCTACCTGTTTACCTCCGAGTTTGTCAGCGTGCCCGCGAACCGGGATAGATTATACAGTCGCGCCTGTTGTCTGTCAAACGCTCGAAGGGGCAATAAACGCCGCGCGCCGACCCTTCCCCATGGCCCTGCCGGGGACTTGGAGCGTGAGGCCGCGTCCGGGAGGCCGTCGGGCGAGGGCAACTTCGCGCCGGAGACTCAAACCCGACCGCCGATGGCTGACGGCCGATGGCCAAGCCATTTGTCTGACAACCCCGGAAACTGCCCGACGCCTGCTACCCCTCCGGCTGATCCAGCATGACTTTGTCCAGCCCGCCGGCCGATTCCCACGGATAGACGATGAATCCATCCGTGATGGCGGCGTAGTAGTCCGGACGCGCCTGGCCGAAGAGGTTTCGATATGGATTGAAATGCAGAACGCACGTCGAAGGCGTCCCGCCAGCCGCGCGAACACGGTTTTTCACCGCCGTGATCGTCCGCCCCGACCCCCACACGTCGTCCACGACCAGGACGTTACGCTCGCCAAGAAGGCTGTCGTCAGGAAACTGGATGAACTGTGGCCAGGCCAGGAGTTTGGACGCCTCCCGGCGCGCCTCGAACGGGAAGTCGACCGACGCCGTCAGGACGCTTTCGATTTGCAGGGCCTCGGCCAGCAGGCCGCCGGGGACGATCCCCCCGCGCGTGATCATGACCATGGCCCCGAACTCGGTGCCGAACTGGGGAACGAGATGGGCGATGAGACGGTCCACCTCTTCCCACGTGAGGCGCTCCCTGCGAACGGCCATCCCGGTCCTCCGAAGCTGCCATGAGTTTAGCACTGGCTGCGATGAGTTGACCACACGTCAGGACGGCCGGACCTCCGGCGGCGTCTCGCTGCGCCGCCGGTGGGCGATGACCGCCACCCGGCGACCTGCGGACCTGGTCAGAATCACCGTCGCCTCGCCGTTGCCATCCAGCCGCAACCGCTGCTGGAACGATTCCGTATCGACCGGCGAGCCGCGCTTCTTCACCGTCACCACACCGACCCCGCGGGACTTCAGGGCCTCCCGCAGTCGCTTGAGGCCAAAAGGCATCACCTCATCCACCTGGTAGCATCGGGCGAACGGCGTATCGGTCCTTTCGGCCGAGCTCAGGAAGGCCAACTGGGGGTCAATCAAGTGCATGCCGAGCCGGGCTCCCAGCGTATGCACCAGCTCGGCCCTCAGGACTGCCGGATCGGGCTCGTAGAGGTAGGTTGAGACGCCGCCAACCTCCAGCTCGGGTTCGGCCTCGCCCGTCATCGAAGCGGCCCCGGGAAGGATGGTCGCCCGGCGAGACGCGGTCCGAAGACTCCCGAGCCACAAAGTCGCCTCTTTCAGCTCTCCCTCGAGCGAGACAAACTCGAGCTCAGCGGCCAGGCCCGCCAGCTCACGTCGGTCGACCGCCGGGCTGAGCTTCACCGCCGATCCTGGATAGGTTCCCATCACATCCAGAAGCGGCCGCAGAGGCGGATCCATGGCCGAAGTGCCTCGCGTCCGCCGGCCATCTCGCCTGCGCGACGGATCGGCGAAGGCCAGCGCGCCGCGGGGCTTCCAGGCCGGATGGAGGATATCGGCCTGGACTGGCGCGATCGATGCCGCAAGCCCGAGCGCCTCGGCGTTGGCCGCCAACACCGCCAGCCGCAGCCAGTCTCTGTCGACGGCCACGACCCGGGCGACTCGCGCCAACTCAAGGGCGTCGCCTCCGATGCCGCAGCCCAGATCGAAGATTTCCACGGCGCCCTGAAATCGCCCTGCCCTGTGGCGCGCCACCGTTGCCGTCGTCGCCTGCTCCAGCGCCTCTCGAAGGAAGAACATGCGCTCCGCTTCGCTGAAGCGCGGTCGCGCCCGCTCCCGAAGGATGGCTTGTTCGACGGCCGCCCGCGCCAGGGTCTCAGGAAAGGTGCGCGCCAGCCGCTGGCTCGTGGCGAGGAAGGTTTCCTCCCGCGGCTCGAGCTCCATCGCCGCCGTCAGCGCGGCTTCACCCTCCGGAGTGCGGAGGCGGTCGAGCAGATTCCGATCGAGCATGAGGCGGAGTCAGCGCCTGTCGGGAGGTTCCAGATCCTGGAGCAGCGCCAGCAGTTCTACCCACTCCTCGTGGAAGAAATGGACGGTGACCAGCCCCAACTCGAGGTGATAGGTGGTCTCCCCGTCGGGCTCCAATGACGACCAGGCCACGAAGTTCTCAGTTTCTGCGAGGGTGGTGCTGTTCACGTCCGGCTCATCATTCATCGTTGGGCTCTCCGTAGGCTTCGTTCGACAGGGCTTCCAGGACGCGCTGCAGCGCGAGCAGGCTGGCACCGGCGTGGGCCGACTCGTCGATCGATTCCAGACGATACGAACGTTCGAAAGTCGTGGGCGCGAAGTCCGGGCGGGCGCACACCGCCCGAACGGCTTTCAGAGCTTCGGCGCGCCGCTCGGGGCTCCACTCGCGCGCCGTCTTCGTCCAATACACCGCATACGAAAAGGCCGCCCGTTCCGCCAGGTCGTCACCCCGCCCGAAGCGCCGCCGAAGCAGCTCACGAAGTGAGGTCACTCCGGCTCGGGCTCCGCCTGGCGTCGTCGAAACCATGTCCAGCGGCGGCGCGGCGAAGGCTGGGACAGAGTATCGATCGGAGGCTCCCATGGGGACAGGTCGAAGATCTTACGGTAGGCATAGCGGCCGAGGAGCCAAAGGGTGGCGGTCGTCGGCGCTGAGAGCAGCAATCCCAGAATGCCCGCCAGGCTGGCGCCGACGATGGCCGCCACCAGGACGATCACCGGTCTCATGTTGAGGGAGTCACCCAGGATGCGAGGCACCAGCAAGTTGTTCTCCAGTTGCTGGATCAACGTGAAGGCGCCGATCACGAGGAGAACGAAGCCCGGCTGAGTCAACCCCCAGGGATTCCCGCCCTGCAGCAAGGCCACAAGTCCTGTGACTCCGGCGGCCAGGAACGGCCCCAGGATCGGCATGAACTCCAGCAAGCCGGCCAGCAGCGCCAGGGCGCCGCTGTATCGGACACCCAGGATCGTGAGCACGATCCACACGATAAGCCCGACGATCAAAGCCAGGATGACCTGCCCGCGAAGAAAAGCGCTCCATATGGCTTCGAGGGCGCGCCGGAGACGGCGCAGGTCATCCTCGTAGCCCGGAATCATGGCCCCGTCCCAAAGGTTCTGGAGCCGCGGCTGATCGAGGGTCAGGAAATACGAGGCAGCCAGCACGAACACCAGGCGGCTGAGATACCCGAAGGCGCCTGCCGCAAGAGATGCGAGCAATCCGCTGGCCTGCCCCAGGAGGGGCCTGAGGGTCGCCAGGGCCTCCTGCGCCATCGGCGCCAGATCGAATTGACGCAGATCGATTTGCCACGGCCCGACGGTATAGACCCGTTCACTCAGGGATTGAAGCACCTCGGGCAGGCTGGCCAGAAACACCTGAACCGTCGAGAAGAGCGACTGACCTTGCTGTATCAGGGCCAGGCTGGTGGCCGTCGAGGCGGTGAAGATTACCAGCAGCAGCAGGAAATAGACGAGATGGGTGGAGAGTCGCCACGACAGGCGCGCTTTGCGGTTGAGCAAGCGAACGATCGGGACCATCAGGAAGGTCAGAATGCCCGCGACGACCAGCAGTTGCAGCACTGCCTGGAATCGGATGACCAGCGCGCCGACGACGACGACGGCCGTCAGGGCCACGATCAGCTTGGCGGAAGTGCTCCAGCGGGGGGATGTTCGCGGCGATGCCTGCGTCATGGCCGTTCCTTTGCGATGGCTGACCTGATTCTACCTTCCCGGGTCTCGAGACTCAACGGCCACAGCCCCTGATTTCAAAAGAAAAGGGTCCGCTTTCGCGGACCCTCGGGTAGGACTCTTAGCGGCGGCGGTCACGATCCGGGCCGTGCCCTCCGCCTTCGGGCCGACGACCGCCCCGGCCGGGGGGGGCGCCGCGCCCGGTTGGGCGTCGCGCCGCGCCGCGGTCCTTCTCCATGGCTTCCTGGGGCGTCCATCCTTCCAGCACCGCCTGCCGCGAAAGACGGATCCGGCCGTCGGAGTCGATGTTGGTCACCATGACGGTGATCTCATCGCCGACCTTGGCCACGTCTTCGACCTTCTCGACTCGCTGGGAGTCGAGCTGAGAGATGTGGACCAGGCCGTCGGTGTTGGGCAGGATCTGCACGAAGGCGCCGAAGTCGGTGACCCGAACAACCTTGCCGGTGTAGATCCGCCCGACGACCGCTTCTTCGGTGAGACCCTCGATCATCTCGCGCGCCTTCTGCGCGCTCGGGCCGTCGGTGGCGGCGATGAAGACCGAGCCGTCGTCCTCAACGTCGATCTTGACTCCCGTCTGGTCCTGGATGCCTCGGATGACCTTGCCGCCGGGGCCGATGATGGCTCCGATCTTCTCGGGATCGATCTTGAGCACGGTCATGCGCGGGGCGTGCGGCTTGAGATCCGGGCGCGCCGCCGGCATGACGCTTTCCATCACGTCCAGCACCTGCAGCCGGGCGCGGCGCGCCTGATCCAGGGCCTGCGACATGATGGCCGAGGTCAGGCCCTTGATCTTGATGTCCATCTGCAGGCCGGTGATCCCCTTGCGCGTCCCGGCGACCTTGAAATCCATGTCGCCCAGGTGATCCTCGACGCCCTGGATGTCGGTCAGGATGACCTGGCGATCGCCTTCCTTGACCAGGCCCATGGCAATACCCGCCACCGGAGCGCGGATCGGAACGCCGGTGTCGAGCAGCGCCAGCGTCGAGCCGCAGACGGAAGCCATCGAGGTCGATCCATTGGACGACAGGACTTCGGATACAAGCCGCAGCGTATAGGGGAAATCGTCCTCCGCAGGCAGCACCGGCAGCAGAGAGCGTTCCGCCAGAGCACCGTGCCCGATCTCGCGCCGCGAGGAGCCGCGCAGCGGCCGCACCTCGCCGGTGGAGAACGGCGGAAAGTTGTAGTGGTGCATGTAGCGCTTCTCGTCCGCCGGGGACAGGCCGTCGAGCTCCTGCCGCTCGCGAGGCGTCCCCAGCGTGGCCAGGGTGAGCACCTGCGTCTCGCCGCGGGTGAAGAGGCCCGAGCCGTGCGCACGCGGACTCAGATCCACCTCGGCGCTGATCGGCCGCAGTTCATCCGGCCTGCGGCCGTCGGGGCGAGCGTTCTTGGCCAGGATGCGCTGGCGTACTCGCTCCTTGTACAGTTCATTCAGCGCCGCCCGGATCAGGCTCTCATCCGGTCCTCCCTCGCGGGCGAGGGCGGCGACCGCCTGGACGGACAGCTCTTCCTGGAAGACGGCATGCTCTTCCTTCGTGCGCGCCTTCTCCAGACCGGCCTCCATCCTGTCCCCCGCCCAGCGGCCGACCGCCTCCACGCCTTCCTCGGGCAGCCGGTGCGGCACGTAAACCGACTTGGGCTTGCCGATCTTCGCGCGCATTTCGTCCTGGAGGTCGATCAGGGGCTGAAGCGCCCCGTGGCCGGCCTCCAAGGCCTGGACCATCACCGACTCCTCGACCTCGTTGGCGCCGCATTCAACCATCAGGATGGCGTCGCGCGTGCCCGCCATGCGCAGATCGAGATCGGAGACCTCCGTCTGCTGGTAGGTCGGGTTGAAGACGAAGGCGCCCTCGATCCGACCCACGCGCACGGCGCCAACCGGACCGGCAAACGGGATGTCGGAAATGGTCAGGGCGGCCGAAGCGCCGATCGTGCACAGCATGTCGATGGGCGTCTCGCCGTCCGACGACAGGGCATACAGCAGCACCTGGACGTCGTTGCGCATGTCTTTGGGGAACAGCGGGCGCAGCGGGCGATCGGTCAGTCGCGCCGTCAGGATCGCCGCTTCCGATGGACGCCCCTCGCGGCGGAAGAACGAGCCCGGGATGCGTCCGCCCGCGTACAGCCGCTCTTCATAATCGACGGACAGGGGGAAGAAGTCGATCCCCTCGCGCGGCGTCCGGCTCATCGTGGCCGTCGCCAGGACGAGCGTGTCCCCCATGCGGATGGTGACCGCCCCGCCTGCCTGGCCGGCGAGCTTGCCGGTCTCGATCGTGACGGCTTTGCCGGCCACGGTCGTCTTGAAGATGTGACTCTCTAACACGTTTCAACCCTCCGCGCCGGCCGCGGCAGGGTCAGGGACTGGTGGCCGTCCTCCGGGCGAACGCCGGAGGCCGCTCTCCAATTCCCGACCTTCCGCCGACGGCGGGCGCACATGCCCGCGGCTCGCGGCCCGCGGGCCGTCTGCAAAAGAAAACGAGCAGATGGTCGATCGCGCCTCCATCCACTCGTCGGGCCGGCACCGATCACTTGCGTCGAATGCCGAGACGGTCGGTCAGTGCCAGATAGGCGTCGGCATTCTTGGCCTTGATGTAGGCCAGATGCCGCCGACGCTGCCCAACCAGCTTGAGCAACCCTCGGCGGGAGGACTCGTCGTGCTCGTGAGTCTTGAGATGGCCTGTGAGTTGCTCGATCCGCCGGGTCAGGATGGCGATCTGGACTTCGGGGGACCCGGTGTCGGATTCGTGGCGGTGAAACTCGCCGATAACCTTGGTCTTCTCGTCCTTGCTTAGTGGCATGACGTCTGCTCCTTGAGGCAGGTCGCCGTCCGGACAGCTAGGCCGCCCGGCGGTCTAGTCGCGGTGATTGGAGATTATACCAGCCGCCCGAGCTGCCAACAAGGAACGCTCCAGCGAGCGCCGCGATCGTTCGGGCAGAGCCTCGACCGCGGCCTGCGCCGCAGGATAGGCCCAGGCCTGCTTGCGGGACAGGGCTTCTCCAAGCCACCGCGAGGTCTCACCCGGTGTGCGCCGCCCCAGGGCCACCACCAGCTCGCGCAGGGCGCGTCGTTCTTCGGCGATGGGTTGATCGCTTCGAGGCGGCACCAACTCCAGGACACGATGGACAGCCTGGAACGCTCGATCCTCGACGGCCGACCGCAGCGCCAGCAAAGCAAAGGCGCGTCGGCGATGCTGAAAGTGCCGGCGAAGTTCGGCCATGGCTTCCAGAAAGGAGTCGGGCTGCTTCGAGCGAACCGGCGCCAGAGCCGGCCCGGCCAGCTGCTCGAGCACCTCGGGGTCGTCGGTCCGATCCGACCATGCGAGCACGCGATCCAGCAGGTCCGACGGATTCTGGCGGCGCAGCAGGGTAACGGCGATCAGCCGGGCCGGCCGGGTCTCCAGATTCCACAAGATATCGGCGACCAGCGCGGCCCGTTCAGGTTCGGCCTCGGTCTCCTCGGCCAGCCCGTTGGCCAGGGCCTTGATCACGGGCGAGGGCACGGGCAGACCCGGTCCGGTTTCGGCGCGCGAGCGACGCGTCCGATCGGCATACAGGGCCATGAGGTCGAGGAAACGCCCACGAAACGTCGCCGGGTCGCCGACCGCGGCGCGGACGTGCTCAACCTGGTGGGCAAGACGGGCCAGATCGACGGCGGGCATGCGGCGGTGGTCAGTCGCCGGTGGTCAATACGCCCTGGACCACAAGGCGCGTTCACGCGCCGGCCGGCCGCAGTGGACGCACACGCCGCTGCCTCCAGGCTGATCCAGAGGGATGTTGCGAGTGGTGGCCTTCGTCTCTTCTTTCACCTGCGCCTCACACTCCGCCTCGCCACACCACCAGGCCAACGCCCAGCCACCCTGGACGACCTCCTTGAATTCCTCGTAGGTGGCGGGCTCGTGCGTGTGCTCCTTCTGAAACGCCAGGGCTCGCTCGAAGAGAGAGCGTTGAATATCGTCCAGCAGGTCGGCGACCCGTCGCTCGAGTCCTTCCTGCGGCACGGATTCCTTTCCCTGCCGACCCGGGCGGTCGCGCCGGGCGAGCGTGACCGTTCCCTGAGCGACGTCTTTGGGCCCCACCTCCATGCGAAGCGGCACGCCGCGCATCTCCCCGTCGTTGAACTTGAATCCGGGGGTGAGCCCTTCGCGATCGTCGATGCGCACGCGGAATCCGGTCAGCTGTTGCGCCACGCGCCCGACGGCCTCGGCCACCGGCCCGCGCTCCGCCTCGTCGCGCGAGATGGGAACGACGACGATCTGGTACGGCGCCAGGCGCGGCGGCAGGATCAGCCCCTGGTCGTCGCCGTGGACCATGATGAGGGCTCCGATCATGCGGGTCGACAGGCCCCAGGAGGTCGTCCAGCAGAATTGCTGCTGGTTGTCGCGATCGAGGTAGCGGATGTCGAACGCCCGGGCGAAGTTCTGACCCAGATGGTGGGAGGTGCCCGACTGCAGGGCGCGCGTGTCGCCCATCATCGACTCGATGCTGTAGGACTCCCGGGCCCCGGCGAACTTCTCGCTTTCGCTCTTCCGGCCTTTCACCACGGGAATGGCCGCTTCCGTCTCCGAGACCTCGGCGTAGATGTCGAGCATCTGCAGGGTTTCGGCGATCGCTTCGGCCTCCGTGGCGTGAGCGGTGTGGCCCTCTTGCCAGTAGAACTCCGAGGTGCGCAAGAAGAGTTTGGTGCGTATCTCCCACCGCAAGACGCTGTTCCACAAGTTGATCAGCACCGGCAAATCGCGATACGACTTGATCCACTTGGCGTACATGTGGCCGATGATCGTCTCCGACGTCGGCCGCACGACCAGGGGCTCTTCCAGGACCTCGCCGCCGCCGATGGTCACCACGGCCAGCTGGGGCGAAAAGCCTTCGACGTGCTCCTTCTCGCGCTCGAGAAAACTCTTGGGGATGAGCATCGGAAACGCGGCATTGACGTGACCGGTGGCCTTGAAGCGCCGGTCGAGGGCGGCCTGCAGGTTCTCCCACAGCGCCCAGCCGTACGGCCGGACGATCATGCAGCCGCGCACCGGTGCGTAGTCGGCCAGTTCCGCTTTCAGGACGAGCTGGTTGTACCACTCGGAGAAGTTCTCGCTTCGAGAAGGAAGCCGTTCTTCAGACATGCGATCGCCTCACGATGGAGATAAATGCCGAAGGATGAACTCGGCGGCCTGCTCGCCGTCGGGTTGGAAGGAGAGCATCTCTCTGTCGGAAGGCGCAACGTAGCCTCCGGCAGAATCCAAGAAGGCGCTCATCATCCTGCTCCAGACCTCGCCCACCAGGACCAGCGGCCTGCGCGTCAGGGTTTGCGTCTGCAACATCGACCAGCTCAGCGCGACTTCCGACAGCGTCCCCACGCCGCCGGGAAACGCCACCAACGCCCGACCCATCTCGATGAGTCGAATCAGGCGATCTCGGAGCCGCGGGACGCGGACCTGCTCCTGGATCCAGCCATTCGGCGAAACCGTTCGCCAGACTTCGATTTCGTCGCAGGTCACGCCGATGACATGTCCGCCGGCCTGCGCCGCGCCCAGACTGACCGCCTCCATGATCCCGCCGTACCCGCCGGTGGCGACGGCCCAGCCCGCCTGCGCCATTCGTCGACCCAGGCTTTCAGCCCCGCGCCAGTCGGAATCGCCCGGCCGCGCGGCAGATCCGCCAAAGACGGAGATCACGCGCTCAGCCATTACCGCCCACCCAGCCGGCGGCGGAAGGCAGCCTCGACCGGGTCGAGCCAGATCTTGTCGAGCTGCTCGGACGAAGTCAGCAGAAGCGCCTCGGGCATCGCCGCCAGCAGGTCGAGCCACTCCTGAACGAAGCGCCACAACAAGGCATGGTCCCACAGGCGCTCCCATTCCTCGTCTGTCCAGGTGAACCCGGGCTGTTGCGCGATCTGGCTGCGGTAGAGTGCGGCCAGCTCCGACGCCGAGAGGGGCAAGGTTCCGAACCACCACTCGCTCTTCTTGACGAAATTGACCAGGTCCAGGATCGCCGGGCCCACGGCCGTCAGTTGCCAGTCATACACGACCTGGGCGCCGTCGCTCTGGACGGCGATGTTTCCCGCCCAGTAGTCGCCGTGCAGCAGGGTCGGCGGCTGGGAGCGCAGCGGTGCGGCAATGTCGTCGGCCCTGGCAGTCAGGCGCGCCAGCAGCTCGAGGCGCGCAGGCGCTCGGGCGATCGAGGCCGGGGTTCCGTGCTCGACGATGTACTGAATGGCATGCGCTGCCGCAGCCAGATGGACATCGAAGTCTGCCTCCAGAGGACGGCTCAACCAGGGGAAGGTGGACAGGTCGTCGCGCAGGCCCCAGAACTGGTCGTGAAGATTGGCCAGGGAGTTGATGGCGTTCTTGTAGTCGGTCCGCGTCCAGCGCGCCGGATTCTTTCCCAGAGGCACGGCTTCCAGGATGAGCCAGTGTCCGGCCGGGGAGGCCGCAACCAGCCGTGGCGCGCGCAGCGGCCCCTGCGGGACCAGATATCGGTAGACGCCGACTTCCCGCCGCCCCACACCGGCGAGACCGATGCGCGTGGTGCCGACGGCCTCCTTGACAGCCAGCAGGATTGACTTCGCTCCCTGCCGCCCGACGTAATCCGCCGCCAGGCCGCGAACCCGGCCGATGGCCGGCTTGTGGAAAGGAAGGGTACCGGCCCGCACATGGCCAACCTGGATGGTTGGATCCTTGAGCAGTCGACGCAGTCCGGCGGTCAGGTCGGATCGAGTGAAGGGCCAGGGCCAGGTCGTCCGACTGGGCGCGGCGGAGGCGATGTTCATGACGCGCCTCGACCGCGGTCGACCCCGGGTTGCGAGCGCCGGTGGAGAAGAAGATGCGGCGTCATCGTCTAGTCGATCATCTCGATGAACTGCCGCGCCGCCTCCCGGGCGTCGACGCGCCTTTGGCCGGGCAGGCTGCGAAGGTAGTGCAGATGATCCATGACCCACAGGTACAGGTCGGCGGGCGTTCGACCGGGGAATTCCTCGAGCACACCCGAGGCCCTCACGACCTGAGTCACGGGCAAGTACAGCGTTTCGTACCAGTGAAGGACCGCCTCGGACTCGCTGATCTCCCGCTTCTGCTCCAGGCCCATGAAGTATCGGTGGACGGCGATGTGTTCCACCAGCCGGTCGTAACCGCCGAGGATCGTCGGCTCCACTTCAGCCTGGGGCAGCAGACGATCGATCTGAGTCCGTTCCAGGAATTCGACCCGCGCCCCCAGGCGCTCGATGTCTTCGGGTTCGACGTCCGCCGCCAGAGGCACGCGCGAGGCGCACTCGCGCACCTCCGCGTCGATATGCGTCTGCCCCTGCGCCCGGGCGACGGACACGCGGTGGTTCCCGTCGACGACGAAGTATACCTCCCCGACCTGATACAGCAGCACCGGCGGCAGATGCAGCTCCCGGTACCAGGCGCGGTTGATGCGAGTCCAGCGTGCTTGCGTGTGCGACTGCGTCGGAAGGAAGCGGTGATCGAAGTCGCGATAGCGGTTGAGGCTGCCCACGATCCGGTCAACCGGCACGGTCTGGACGCCCCGATAGACCGGCCCGGCCAGATGAAGGGCTTCCTTCACTTCCTCGAACGACAGGAGGCGTCGAGACTCGCCGCTCAGGGCGTCGATCACGCGACCGAACAGAGCGCGCAGTCGCGCCGAAGCGTAGTCGGCCTCGGACAGGCTCTCGATATCGGTCATTCGCCGCGCTCGATCTCCACCAGACGGTACGGGTTGACGTTGATGACCCTGGCCCCGTGAAGCGTGCTTTCGGCCGGATCGAGGTTCGGGTCCCGATGCGTGTGGCCGTGCAGAAGGACTCGCGGGCGGGCGGTCCGCACCAACCAGCCCAGGGACCGAAAACCGACGTGCGGCAGGTCGGAGGCATCGTGGACGCCGAACGGTGGCGCGTGGGTGATGACGATATCGACCCCGTGCCCTTTTCGCAGGCGCCGCAGAAGAAGGCGCGGCAGAGCCATGGCCACCCGGGCGGTCATCTCCGCTTCCGTGTACTGATGTCGCCCATCCGATTTGTATCTTCGGCTGCCGCCGAAGCCGGTCAGGGTCAATCCGGCGGCGCGAGCCCATCGCCCGTCCACCACCCATGCGCCGGGGACGGCGTATTCGTCGGGATCATGATTCCCGGGGACGCACGCCGCCGGGATATTGAGGTGGGTCAGGAGGTATTCCAGGTAAGACGGAGGCAGATCACCGCAGCCGACGAGCAGATCGATCGGCCCCAGCCGCTCGCGAAGGTCGCCGGCTTCGAGCCTGCGCTGGACGGAATCGCTGACGGCCAGGATCCGAATCGGCCTCACCACGTCCGCCGGTAGTTGTCTTGCAGTTTCTCGGCCACCGCGGCCTCCAGGTCGACCTGGCTGAGGCTGGCGAGCTGCAGCAGATAGAGAAGGATGTCGGCCAGCTCGCGGCTCCACGCCCGAATGTCGGCCGGCTGCTCCTCCCATTGGATGTGCTCGAGCAGCTCCGCGGCCTCGATCGACAGCGAGACCGCCAGGTTGCGCAGCGTTTGCGGCCGCGGGCTGTCAGCCGCGTACCAGCCTTTGGCCTCGACGAAACGATGCATGTCCTGCGTCAGATCCGCCAGCGACTTGGGCATGGGCCACGTCCTCGGCTTCACGGCTGAAAACAAAGACGGCTTCCCATTGATCTGGGAAGCCGCCCGTCCTCTCAAGAGCGCGCCGCGTCAGCCAGACCAGCGGGAATGGGACTCATTCGGCGGGCACGGCATCGGGCGCATAGCGTCATTATACACAAGACAGGGCCTGTGTAGACGTGTGTCCAGCTCTTCTTTTGCCCTACCGGGGACTTGGAGCTTGATCCCACGTCCGAGGGATTCGTCGGGCGAGAGCACAGTCGCTATCTCGTCCGGCGGTCGTGTTACTCAGTCTCCTCCCTTCTCCCACTCCGTGGGAGAGGGGGTAGGGGGTGAGGGTCAGTCTCTCCCCCTCACGCCGCGCTGGCCGTCACGCCCGCCGCCGATCGAAGCTGCGAAAGGCGGCTGAGCCGCTCCCACGGCAAATCGAGGTCGGCGCGGCCGAAATGCCCGTAGGTCGCCGTCTGGCGATAGATCGGCCGGCGCAAATCGAGATCGCGGATGATCGCTCCCGGGCGCAGGTCGAAGGTATCGAGCACCAGGCGGCTGATCTCCGCGTCGGAGAGCTTGCCCGTGCCGAACGTCTCCACGTTCACCGACAGTGGATGGGCGACGCCGATCGCATACGCCACCTGAATCTCGCAGCGGTCGGCCAGTCCCGCGGCGACGATGTGTTTCGCCACCCAGCGCGCGGCATAGGCGCCCGAGCGGTCGACCTTCGTCGGATCCTTGCCGCTGAAGCAGCCTCCGCCGTGGCGGCCCATCCCGCCATAGGTGTCGACGATGATCTTGCGCCCCGTCAGTCCGGCATCACCCAGGGGGCCGCCGATGACGAATCTCCCGGTCGGATTGATGAACACCTTGAGTTCGGTGTCTCGAAGGGACTCGGGGATGACGGGTTGGATCACCTGCTCCAGGACGCCCTGGTGGACCGTCTCCAGGTCGACCTCGGAACTGTGCTGAGTGCTGACGAGGACGGTATCGACGCGCCGCGGCCGCCCGTGGGAATACTCGACCGTGACCTGCGATTTCCCATCCGGCCGCAGCCAGGGAAGCCCACCCGTCTTGCGCGCCTCCGCCAGGCGGCGGGTCAGGCGATGGGCCAGCTCGATCGGCAGCGGCATGTAGGTGTCGGTTTCGTTGCAGGCAAATCCGAACATCATCCCCTGATCGCCTGCGCCGAGCTTCTCGATCTCGCCTTCGTCGGAACCGCTGCTGCGGACCTCGAGGGCCGTGTCCACGCCGCGGGCGATGTCGGGGCTTTGGCTGGCAATGGCCACCTGGACGGCGCAGGTGTTGCCGTCGAATCCCATCCGGCTGTCATCGTAGCCGATTTCGTTCACGACCTCCCGCACCAGGTTGTTGAAGTTGACCTGGGCTCGTGAGGTGATTTCGCCGAAGATCAGAATGAAGCCGGTCTTGGCCGCCGTCTCGCAGGCGACGCGCGACATCGGATCCTGTTCGAGACAGGCGTCGAGAACGGCGTCCGAAACCTGGTCGCAGAGCTTGTCGGGGTGACCTTCGGTGACCGACTCCGAGGTGAACAAGAGTCGAGGCGAGGTCATAAAGCTGGTGGTCATCCACGGCCTCCGGTCAACGAACTGCCCCTTCGACGCGAGAAGGGGCAGTCAGGAATGACTTCGGCCGCCCTCTCATCTTCCAGAATGAACCTTCTGCCGGACTTGGCACCACGCCGGGCCGGGGGGCGCCGAGCAGGTTGCCGAGGCTTCACAGGGCCGGTCCCTCTGCCTCTCTGGATAAGAGTGCCTTGGGGGCTGGGTTGTCCCCGCATGCTAACACAGGCGCATGGAGGTGTCAATTCCTGGCGAAAGGCACGTGATTCGAGATTTGAGATTCGTGATCTGACAACGGCTGTGCGGTCGGTGGCTGGAAGATGGCAGCTGGAAGCGGGCGGCGAGCATGACCGATAACCCCTTGACAGGCCTGGGGCGAGCCCGGAAAGTTGATAGGATAGTCCCCTGAGCGATGAGCCTTCTTCGGCGAACGCCTCGAATCGGTCCGGGATCGGCGCCCTCCGGCGCGGTCCTTGCCGCCCTTGCCGTCATCTTGGGCGCGGCGCTGGCCGCGTCCAAGGTCCAGGCGCAGTCGGGGGGCACGGCCGAAATCCGCGGCGTGGTGAGAGACGGCGCATCCGGCTTGCCTGTCGTCGACGCGCAGATCACCGTGCCCACGCTCGGACTCTCGACGACGAGCGACTCCAGCGGCCGATTCGCCTTCGGCTTGATCTCGATGGATCCGTTCAGCCAGACCGTCAACGTCGAGGTGCGCGCCTCCGGCTATGGCGATTGGGCTGTGCGCGACGCATGGCTAGTCCAGGACGACGCACTTCAACTCGAGGTTGACCTGGGGGCGGAACCGGTCGAGATCGTCGTGCCGACCCCTCGATCCATCACGGGTGACGAACCGGTGGAGGGAGACCTGGGCGACCTGGTCCTGGGATCCTCACATCAGCTGGACGCGCCGCTGCCGAGCACCATCCGAGTCCGCGTGACTGGCTATGCCTACTGCGACCTCGACCGGCCGTACACCGTTCAGGTGATCGACTTCCGCGAGTACGTCCGTCACGTCCTGCCCAACGAGTGGGGGCCGACCTGGCCATGGGAATCGCTGCGCGCCGGGGCCATGGCGGCCAAGATGTACGCGTGGCGGCACATCGCCAACGGAGGCAAGTGGTCCGACGCCGACGTGTACGACAGCACCTGCGATCAGGTCTACATCCCCAGCGTGTCCTACGCCTCCACCGATCGGGCCATCAACGACACGTGGAACTGGCGGCTCACCAAGGACGGCGCGCTGATGAACACGGCCTACCGAGCATGGTACAGCCAGTGCGAGGACGCCGGCCTGGCGGGCCGGTGCATGGGGCAATGGGATACCTACTATCACGCCATCGGCAACAACGGCTACGAGAAGCTCACCTGGGACGAGATGCTCTACCGCTACTACGTCGGGACGCTGTTGACGCCGGTGTGGAATCCGCCCGGAGGCTTCTCGATTCGGTACTTCGGCAACGGCTACGGCGACCTCGATCGCATCAAGGTCCGCCTCGACGCGCCGGCCCGCCCGGTCGATGTCGGCGACACCGACTTTACCCTCGAATGGTGGATGAAGGCCTCCTCGGCGAACAATCCCTCGAATGCCGCTCACTGCGGCGTCAACGAAGGCTGGGTCTTCGGCCACACATTGATCGACCGCGACGTTTACGGCGCCGGCGACCTGGGCGACTACGGAGTTTCACTTTCCGGCGGACGCGTGACTTTCGGCGTCAGCCTCGGCGCCACAGGCACGACGATCTGCGGAACCTCGAATGTGGCCGACGGCAGCTGGCATCACGTGGCCGTCACGCGCCGGGTCTCGGACGGACGACTCCAGGTCTATGTCGACGGCGATCTCGAGGCCGAAGGCGATGGGCCCGACGGAGACATCCGCTACGCCGACGGTCGCGCCACGAGCTACTCGGATGATCCGTTCCTCGTGCTGGGGGCGGAAAAACACGACCGGGGTTCGGGTTACCCGTCGTACAACGGCTTGATGGACGAGCTGCGAATCTCGAATTCGCTTCGTTACGACGGCTCGTTCACGCAGCCTTCCGGGCCCTTTGGTCCAGACGCCAACACAGTGGGCCTTTACCATTTCAACGAAGGCTTCGGCGACACCATCAACGACAGCAGCGGCGCCGCGGGCGGGCCAAGCACAGGCTTCCGAAACTACGGCGGCGGCACCAACGGTCCCGAGTGGACCGACGACTCCCCCTGGTTCGTGCCGCAACCCACGCCCACGCCTTACTGGACGCCGACTCCATCAGTGACCCCGAGCCCCACGATCACTCGAACCTCAACCCGGACGCCAAGTTCGACACCCACAGCCACCGCGACCTCAACTGCGACCCCAACATCCTCGCCGACAAGGACCTCCACATCGACACCGGCACCAGCGGGAAGCCGCGTCTGGTATCTGGCCGAGGGCTACACCGGCAACGGCTTCGGCACATTCATCCTCCTCCAGAACCCCAACGCCTCTCCCGTTACCGTCGACGCCACCTACATGCTTCAGGGCGGAGGCACTCTCTCCACTCAGCGCACCTTGCCCGCCTTCTCCCGCGACACGATCGTCGCCCAGGATCCAGCCGAG
>DASSGB010000135.1:0-11879 GCA_035693825.1 Anaerolineales bacterium | reverse complement strand
GAACAAACCTGCGGACCCCCAGCAACGTGTCGGAGGCCAGGACGAGAAGGGCGCCCACGAATCCCATGGCGGTGATCGTCGACGGGGACTGCCTCCACACCGCCCAGGCCGACCAGGCCATCAACCCAATGGCGCCTGCATACACGGCGACGGCGACGGCATTCGAACCCAGCCGCGGGCGCATCCAAAGGTAGATGGCGCCGATCGCGGCCGCCGGGATCAGCAGAGTGGACAGGGGAGGCGCGGAGGTGAGGCGGCCGGAAAACGCTGCGATGTAGGCGAGTTGCGCAATCAAGAAGGCCAACAGCCCGGGCTTGAACAGATCGCCGGGGAGCATCAACAGCACATCGCCGACAAGGGAAAGGCTCAGGCCGGCGAGCAGCGCTGCCCGAACGGCCACGGGGGAAATATCGAGGAAGAACGCCGCCTGGAGCAGGATAAGAATGGTGGCGGCGGGCTTGGCGACGTAGAGGACGCGCCGCCAGGGGACTTCGGCGGCGACGATCGCCAACATGGAGGCGACTGCGATAGGCCCCACCAGAGGGGGCATTCGTCCTCGATGAGCCTTGCGCGATCGGCGCCAAGGGCGCCGGAATGCTACCGCTGGTCGGAAATCGGAGCGAGGATCGGATCCGCGTTGGTCCGGATTCGTGGTCAGGCGCCCCTGCCGGGACTCGAACCCAGACGCACGGCTTCGAAGGCCGCCGCTCTATCCATTGAGCTACAGGGGCGCGGACATCGGATTATACCTTTGGGGCGGGCGCCGAAGGGGCGTTGAATGGAACGCCCTACAATAGCCCTCCGCTGAAGCGCGGCCCTCGCTTTGTAACCCCGGCGGGGCGTCGAGGTCCGGCATCTCGTGTACAATCTCACGTCTCCGTCGGTTGGTGGGGTGCAAGAGACTGCGGCAACACGAGAAGGTGAGGCGGCGGTGTTGCCGGGAGGCATCCACGAATGGCGTTGAGCCAGTTGGCGCGATCGATCGCCGATTCGCCCACGCTTCGGTTGAACGAAGAGGCCCGCCTTCTGCGCGAGCGCGGCGAGCCGGTCATCAACCTGGGTATCGGCGAACCGAAGAACAAGACTCCCATCACCGCCGTCCTCGGCGCCGCGGCCAGCCTGACGGAGGGCGAGGTCAAATACACCCCCACCGACGGCACGCCGTCGTTGAAGAAGGCCATCATCCGCTACACCGAGGAGAACTACGACCGGCTGGTCGCGCCCGAAAACGTGATCGTCTCTTCGGGGGCAAAGCAGTCGCTGTATAACCTGCTGTTCACCCTTCTGAATCCGCAGGACGAAGTCGTCATTCTGGCGCCTTACTGGGTGAGCTATCCGGAAATGGTCAAGATGGTCTACGGCATTCCGGTTGTCGTGACGCCCGAAGATGGGACGCTGGTGCCGCGGATGCAGGACATCGAGCGGGCCGTCAGCTCGTACACGAAAGTCATCATCGTCAACAGCCCCAACAACCCTTCGGGCGTGGTCTACCCCGAGTCGCTGATCTCCGACCTGGTCGCCTTCTGCGAGCGCAAGGAGATCTACCTCATCTTCGACGACATCTACCACAAACTGGTTTTCGACGGCAAGACCGCTCCTCCGGCCTATCGCTTCGCCACCAGGGACGTCGACAACGGCAAACTGATCGTCGTCAATGGGATTTCCAAGCTGTACGGGATGACCGGCTTTCGGATCGGCTGGGCCATCGCCAGCCGATCGATCGTCGAGGTGATGATCAACGTCCAGGCTCAGACCACATCCTGCCCGTCGCTGATCCTTCAGGCGGGTGCCGAGGGCGCCCTGACCGGCCTGCAAAGCATCGTCGAAGGACTGCGGCTTTCCATTCAGAACAATCGCGACCTGGCGCTGCGCGAGTTGGGAGCGCTTCCGGGTGCGTTCACGACCCGGCCGGAGGGCACGTTCTACTGCCTTCCGGATCTGCGCGCCTACCGTCAGAATTCCGTCGAGCTGAGTGAGTTCCTGCTGCGCAAGGCGCTCGTCGTGACGGTGCCCGGTAAGGAATTCGGCATGGAGGGCTACCTCAGGCTGAGCTACTCGGGGTCGCCCAAGGACGTTCTGGAAGGCATCGAGCGCATCCGCTGGGCGTTGGATCCGGAATCGCCCAACGAGATCTACATCGGCGATCGAAAGATGGTGAGAGACTGGCTATGATGATGCCGTGGGAGATGGCCTCGCCCGCCCAGCCTGAAGCCAAGGCGCTGAAGAGTGATTACGGCCTGGGGCCGCTCGGGCTGACCAACCTCCACCAGGCTTACTGGAATCTGCCGGTGGAAGCTCTGTACGAGGAAGCCGTCTTTCGGCGCGAGGGGCAGACTGCCCGCTCCGGGCCGATGGTCGTGCGCACCGGAAAACATACGGCCCGCTCCGCCAACGACAAGTTCATCGTGCGCGAGTCGAGCTCCGAAGAACACGTATGGTGGAGCGAATACAATCGCCCCTTCGACACCGAGAAGTTCAACGACCTCTACAACCGCGTGCAGGGCTATCTGCAGGGGCGAGATGTCTTTGTTCAGGACTGCTTCGCGGGCGCCGACCCGAACTATCGCCTGCCCGTGCGGATCGTGACCGAGCTTGCCTGGCACAGCCTGTTCGCCCGCAACATGTTTCTCTTGCCGGAGACCAACGACGCCTATCGAAGGCACGTGCCGGAGTTCACCGTCGTTTGCGTCCCGGGCTTCAAGGCCGCGGAAAAGATCGACAGCACCGCCTCGCAAACGTTCATCGTGATCGACTTCGCCCGCAAGATGTGCCTGATCGGCAATACGGCCTATGCCGGCGAGATCAAGAAGTCGATCTTCACTGTTCTGAACTATCTGCTGCCCTTGCAGCGTGTGATGCCGATGCACTGCTCGGCCAATGTCGGTGAGAGCGGCGACGTGGCCCTCTTCTTCGGCCTGTCGGGAACCGGCAAGACCACCCTCTCGGCCGATCCGCGGCGCGGGTTGATCGGCGATGACGAGCACGGCTGGAGCGACGACGGCGTCTTCAACTTCGAAGCCGGCTGCTACGCCAAAGTCATCGCGCTGTCACCCTCCGCCGAGCCCCAGATTTACGCCACCACGCGCCGCTTCGGCACCGTTCTGGAGAACGTCGTCTACGATCCGGTGACGCGTCTCATCGACTTGGACGACGACAGCATCACCGAGAACACTCGCGCTTCCTATCCGCTGGAATTCATCGCGAACGCCGTCCCGGAAAAGCGGGCCGGCCATCCGAAGAACATCGTCCTGCTCACCTGCGACGCCTCGGGCGTCATGCCGCCCATTGCGCGACTCACGCCGGATCAGGCGCTGTATCAGTTCATCTCCGGCTACACCTCCAAGATCGCCGGAACCGAAGTCGGGCTGGGGCGAGAGCCGCAAATGACCTTCAGCACGTGCTTCGGCGCCCCTTTCATGGTCCATCATCCTTCCCTGTATGCCGACCTGCTGCGGCGCAAGATCGAGCGCTACGACGTCAAGTGCTGGCTGGTGAACACGGGATGGGTGGGCGGACCGTACGGGGTGGGCAAGCGCATCAGCATCGGCTACACCCGCGCCCTGCTCAACGCGGCTCTGACCGGAGCGCTGCTCGATGTGCCGTATGCGGAGGATCCGATCTTCCGCTTCAGCGTGCCCGAGCAGTGCGACGGAGTTCCCGCCGACGTCCTCGACCCCAGCTCGTCCTGGCCCAATGCGGCCGCCTACATGGACAAGTACCGCCAGCTCGCGGCGCGGTTCATCGAAAATTTCAAACGTTTCGAATCCGCGTGCCCGCCGGAGGTTATCGCCGCGGGGCCGAAGATTCGCTAGCCGATCGAAGGCTTCGCGTCCGCGCGACGGCCGCGGCGGTGGCGGCCGGGATCACCATGGAGCCGATTCCCTTCTCGGTCGTCCTGAAAGACCGCAACCGAGCCTACAACCGCACGCCCGATCGTCGGGTCAGAACGCCGGCCGACGCCCGGCGCTTCGTCCGTCGCGTGGGATTCTGCCTGTTCTGGCCGACAAAGGGCATCGAGGCGCCCACCCTGCTTCACGCCATCGCCGGTCGAGCGATTCCGCTGGGCGCCGGCTACAAGCATCCGTCCTTCGGCCGCTCGTGGAACTGGAAGGACGAAGCCCTGGACAAACGCTGGTGGTATTACGGGCGCCTGCTTCGAGGCAGAGCGACTCTGGTGTCCCTTCAAATGCTCCCGGCGTTCTACGCCCTCAGTGAGAACTATGGCGACCCCGACGACTATCTGCTGCAGTATCAGGACGGACGTCTGTCGGCGGACGCAAAGTCTGTGTACGAGGCCTTGCTCGAGTCCGGACCCCTGGACACCGTCCGGCTCCGAAAAGAGGCCCGGCTGGCAGCCGACACCGGCAAGGCCCGGTTTCAAAAGGCGCTGATTGAGCTCCAGGAAGGCCTCAAGATCATGCCGGTGGGGGTGGCCGAAGCCGGAGCGTGGGATTACGCCTTCGTCTACGATCTGGTGACGCGCTGGCTCCCCACGCTCGAGCAGGAGGCGCGGCAGTTGAGCACCTCCGAAGCGCGTCGCAGAATCGTGCTGCAGCATTTGAACAACGTCGTTGCCATCTCCGAAGAGGACGTCCGCCGGCTGGTGGGCTGGCCGGCGGCCAGCCTGCGCAGGGTCGTCGAAGCGCTGGTGGAGGAGGCCCAGGTCGAGCGAATCCCGGTGGCCACGACCGGCGGATCCGTCTCGATGCTGGCCGGCCGCGCGTGGGCCAGGCGCGTGCATCGCGCCCGAACGCCGAAACGTGGACCACTGGCGAGCCGCGGGCGCGCTCGCGCCGGTCGCGGATCGTCGCCCAGGAGGGCTTGATGCTGAAGACCAAATACCTCATCGTCGGAGGCGGAATGACGGCCGACGCCGCGGTGAAGGCTTTGCGGGAGGCCGATCCCGATGGGCAGGTGGTCATGGTCAGCGCCGAAGCCGATCCGCCGTACACTCGGCCGCTCTTGTCGAAGGGCCTGTGGCTTGGGAAGCCCTTCGAGAAGGTCTGGCGCGGCACGGATTCGGCCGGGATCGACCTGCGACTCAATTGCCGGATCGCGCATCTGGACCCGGGGGCGAAGACGGCGCGCGATGACCGCGGGGAAGAGTACGCGTACGAATCGGCGCTGCTCGCGACCGGCGGGGTGGTCCGGCGTTTGCCGTTCGGCGGCGAGGACATCATCTACTACCGTACGCTCGAAGACTATCGCCGACTGCGCGCCCTGGCCGACCAAAGGCAGCGCTTTGTTGTGATCGGGGGCGGCTTCATCGGAACGGAGATCGCCGCCGCACTGGCCTCCAACGGCAAACGGGTGACGGTTGTACATCCGGGCCGAGCGCTGGGTCAAAACGTGTATCCGCCCGCGTTGGCTGAGTTCATCACGTTCTACTACGGCGAGAAAGGTGTGGAAGTCCTCTCCGGCGCGTCGGCCACGAATGTGCAGAAGGAAGGCGAAGGATACACGGTTCAAGTTCGCCTGGCCGACGGGCGGGACCGCGCCCTCCCCGCGGACGGGGTCGTGGCCGGAATAGGGATTCAGCCCGACACAGCGCTCGCCAGGCAGGCGGGGATCTCCTGCGAAAACGGGGTGGTGGTTAGCGAGTTCCTCGAGACGACCGCACCCGGGGTGTTCGCCGCGGGCGATGTGGCTGCTTTCCCGAGCGCCGCCCTCAAGACTCGCGTGAGGGTCGAACATGAAGACAACGCCCTGACCATGGGCAAGACTGCCGGTCGGATCATGGGCGGCCAGCGCGAGCCTTACCTCCATCTGCCGTACTTTTACTCGGACCTGTTCGAGCTTGGCTACGAAGCGGTGGGCGACCTGAATCCCGAGCTGACCACGATCGCCGATTGGGAGGATCGCTTCCGCAAAGGTGTCGTCTTCTACACCCTCGAGGGTCGGATCCGGGGCGTGCTGTTGTGGAATGTCTGGGACAAGGTGCCGGCGGCCAGACGACTCATCGAGTCCGGCCGGACATTCCGTGAAGAGGAACTGAAGGCCAGGCTTCTCGACTGAGACGAGGTTCGTTCGGCCTGATGCCGTCCGGCGGTCGGTGTGGGCTTCACGTCGTCCGTGAGACTTGGCAGCGTGCCGTTCCGCCCCACGGCGTCTGTTGAAAATGGAGCAGTCCTCTCTGATTGGGTTTGCGTGAGCCTGGGTAGCCCGTGGTGATGGACCGCGTACGCACAGGGGAGGGTTGTCGCTTGCGTCGGGCGGATTCCGCCGCCAAACTTGGATGATGACTCGCCCGGCCAGGGAAGACCTGGCCCGTGGACGATAACGAGGAGGCAGACTCGATGCCAAAAGCCAGTGTACGTTCGAAGAAGACTTCCTCTCGAACCACGTCGCGGATCCGATCGAAGGTCCGCTCCCGAACCGATGGCGCGGGGCGGAAGGCCAAGTCCGCGCTGAAGCGCAAGGCTTTCAAGCCCTTGGTGCTGAAACTCGTTCGTCCGGTGCCCTCAGACATCGACATCGCCCAGGCGGCGCGCCTCAAGCTCATCACCCAGATTGCGGACGAGGCCGGAATTCGGCCCGATGAGCTCGAGCTGCACGGGTCGTATGAGGCGAAAGTCAAGCTCAGCATTCTCGAGCGCCTCAAGAAAGTCCCCAACGGCAAGTACATCGACGTCACGGCCATCACCCCCACGCCTCTCGGCGAAGGCAAGAGCACGACCATGATGGGGCTCAGCCAGGCGCTGGGCGCGCATCTGGGGAAGCGCGTGTTCACCTGCATTCGCCAGCCGAGCCAGGGGCCCACCTTCGGAATTAAGGGCGGGGCGGCAGGCGGCGGCTACAGCCAGGTCGTCCCGATGGAGGACTTCAACCTGCATTTGACGGGCGACATCCACGCCATCACCGCCGCCAACAACCTGCTGGCGGCGGCCATCGACGCCCGCATGTTCCATGAGCGCGAGCAGACCGACGATGAGAAGCTCTTCAACGCGCTGTGCCCCAAGGACAAGAAGGGCAAACGCCGCTTCTCGCCCTCTATGCTGCGCCGGCTCAAGAAGCTCGGGATCAACAAGACCGACCCGGAAACCCTGACCGCGGAGGAGCGTTCCCGGTTTGCCCGCCTGGACATCGACCCGGCCAGCATCACCTGGCAGCGCGTCGTCGACACCAACGATCGCTTCCTGCGCCGGATCACGATTGGCCAGGGTCCGGAAGAAAAGGGCATGACCCGCGAGACCGGGTTCGACATCACCGTGGCCAGCGAGATCATGGCCGTCCTGGCTCTGACCACCGACGTGTCGGACCTGCGCGAGCGACTGGGCCGCATCGTGATCGGGACGAACAAGAAGGGCGAGGCGGTCACGGCCGAGGACCTGGGCGTGGGCGGCGCGTTGACCGTCCTGATGAAGGACGCCATCAAGCCCACGCTGATGCAGTCGTTGGAGGGCACCCCGGTTTTCGTGCACGCCGGCCCCTTCGCCAATATCGCCCACGGCAACTCGTCCATCATCGCCGACAAGATCGCCCTCAAGCTGGCGGATTACGTCGTCACCGAGTCCGGCTTCGGGGCGGACATCGGAATGGAGAAGTTCTTCGACATCAAGTGCCGCACCTCCGGATTGATCCCGCAGTGCGTCGTGCTCGTGGCCACGGTGCGCGCGCTCAAGATGCACGGCGGCGGGCCCAAGGTCGTCGCCGGCAAGCCGCTGGATCCGGCCTACACGGACGAGAACCTCGAGCTGCTGCGCGCCGGGCTGCCCAACATGCAGCATCACATCCGCAACGCACGGAAGTTCGGGATCCCCGTGGTGGTCGCGGTCAACTCGTTCGCCACCGACACGCCGGCGGAAGTCGAGCTGGTGCGCAAGGCGGCGGTTGAAGCCGGCGCCGAGGACGCCGTGGTGTGCACGCACTGGATGGACGGCGGCAAGGGCGCCAAGAAGCTGGCCGAGCTGGTGGTTCGGGCGGCCGAGAAGCCCAGCAAGTTCCAATTCCTGTACCCGCTGGATTGGCCGATCAAGAAGAAGATCGAAACGATCGTCACCCAGATCTACGGCGCGGACGGAGTGGAGTACTCACCCGAGGCCGAGAAGAAGATCGAACTGTACACCCGCCTGGGCTTCGACAAACTCCCCATGAACATGGCCAAGACGCACCTCAGCCTGAGCCACGATCCGGCGCTCAAAGGTGTGCCCAAGGGATACAAGGTTCCCATCCGAGACATCCGGGCGTCGGTCGGAGCGGGATTCCTGTATCCGTTGTTGGGCGAGATGCGCACCATGCCGGGGCTGCCCACGCGGCCGGTGTTCTACGACGTCGATCTCGACCTGAAGACCGGGAGAGTCGTCGGCCTGTTCTAGATGTCTGGGTTACCCGAACGACGTAGGGGCACGCCGTGGCGTGCCCCTACGCTTTCCTGTTGGTGTCGTCAGGCCGGCCCAATGCCAATCGGTAGTCTCTATGTATGCAAAAGGGATCCCCTCCCCCGGAATGGCGGGGGAGGGGCGAGGGGTGAAGGTCTGGTGGCCCTAGGCGCCGAACTTGTCCAGGCGCTCGGCGTGAGCAAGCAGAAGAGGCATCAGGTCCTTGGCGGGGAACTGCCCAAGCCCTCCCGCCACGCAGTTCGCTTCGCCAAACGCGGTCTGGGAGTCAGGGCGTACCGTGGCCGGCGCCCACAACAACAACGGCACCGGATGCCACGAATGGCTCCTCAGCCGGGCCGGAGTGGAATGATCGCCCGTGATCGCCACGACGTCGGGCTCCAAATCGACCAGCGACGGCAACGCCCGATCCACCGTTTCGATCGCCTCGACCTTCGCCCCGAAATCGCCGTCCTCGCCCCGGCTGTCGGGCTTCTTGACGTGGATGAAGAAGTAGTCGAAGTCATGCCAGGCAGCACGGACGGCGGCGAATTCGTCTTCGGGAGACTCCCCGTTGACGTCGAGCACGTGCATGCCGACCAGACTTGCGACACCGCGGTACATCGGGTAGACGGCAACGCAGGCCGGACGAAGGCCGAAGGCTGAGCCCATGGAGGGCAGGCGAGGATCGGTTGAGAAGCCGCGCAGGGTGAGACCGTTCGCGGCCGGTTCTTTCGACAGGACCTCTCGCGCTTCCGCGATCCAATGATTGAACAGATCGGCGGTTGGCTGGGCCTCCGGCTGGCGGGCCACCACCGGCAGCGGCGGGATGCCGGTGGTTTGAGGGTCGGTGTCCTCAAGATCGGGCTGCAGATTCCTGCCGCGCACGACCAGGGCGAATCGGTGCTCCTTCACATGGCGCGCCTCGACCGAAACGCCAGGCAGCGAAATTCGCTGAAGCCTCTCCACCAGCGGAGCAGCCTTCTCGGATGAAATGCGGCCGGCGCGCCGGTCGGTGATGCGGCCGGCGGCGTCGAGGGTGCAGAAGTTGCCGCGGGCGGCGATGTCGCCCTGCCCGACATGCACGCCGACCCCGACGGCTTCGAGCACGCCTCGGCCGACGATGTACACCAGGGGGTCGTAACCGAAGAGAGCCAGATGGGCCGGCCCACTGCCGGGAGATATGCCGCGCCGGATGGGAATCGTCAGGCCGAGGCTGCCCTCTTTCGCCAGGCGGTCCATGTTCGGCGTGCGGGCCGCTTCGAGCTCCGTCCTTCCACCGGCCTCGATGGGCAGGCCTCCCAGCCCATCCATCACGAGAAGGATGATCCGCTTGTCGTTCTTCTTTGTCAGTTGGCGCAGGAGCTCGATGTCGTTGACCATGTGGTCCCTGGTTGGAGGCAAAGGGTCATTCGCTGCGGGTGGAGTCCGCGGGCATTATACCGTCGGGCGCCGCGCCGCCTCGGACTCGAGGCGGGTCCGCGTACATCCGTCGGGGGAGAAAGTGACATCCTGCATACCTCGAAGTCGTAGGCTTCGTTGACCCCTCCTAACAGGTCTGGTATAGTCGAGACCATGGCCGCCAAGCCGGAGAACCTTTCGAACAACGGCGCGTCGGCCAGTCGATGGCGAACCCTCGGGCGGTGGTTGCAGCCCGGTCTCGGTGTCAAGCGCTGGCTGCTGGTCATGGTGTTGGGGACGGCGCTCATCGGGCTGGGGCTGGCCGTGCTTCTTCTCGATCTGTATCGCGCCAATCCCGAATCGCCTTTGCTGGCCTTTCTCAGCCTTCGCGCTTTGCCGCGCGCGCTGCGGGCCGCGTTGCTCGCCTCCGCGGGCCTGGGCATGTTGTATCTGGCCGTGTTCCGCCTCAACCGAACCCTGCTGGCGCCGTACATGCGGAAGGGCAAGGCGGTGGTGGACGCCGTGGCCGAGCACCGTCGATTGGGGCGAGGGCCCAAGGTCGTCGCCATCGGCGGCGGCACAGGGCTGTCCACCCTGCTGCGAGGCATGAAGACCCGCACGGGAAACCTGACGGCCGTCGTGACGGTCGCGGATGACGGCGGATCATCGGGAAGATTGCGACGATCGCTGGGCCTGCCGCCGCCGGGTGACGTGCGCAACTGTCTGGCCGCCCTCTCCGACGACGAGGATCTGCTGACGCAGCTGTTTCAGTATCGTTTCCCGGGCGGCGACGAACTCGAGGGTCATTCCTTCGGCAACCTCTTCATCGCCGCGCTGGCGGGCGTGACGGGAAGCTTTGACCGCGGCGTCCTGGAGGCCGGGCGGGTGTTGGCCATTCAGGGGCGCGTCCTGCCGGCCACATTGAGCGACGTGGCGCTGGTGGCCGACAAGGCCCATGAAATCGACTCCCAGGCGTTCCGGATCGAAGGGGAGAGCCAGATTCCTTCCGTCCCGGGCCGCGTTCGCCGCGTGCATCTGGAACCGAACAACGCGCCGGCCTACCCGGAGGCGATCCGGGCGCTGCTCAACGCGGACCTGATCGTGCTTGGTCCGGGGAGCCTCTACACAAGCCTGCTGCCGAATCTGCTCGTGCCCGAACTGGCCGACGCGATTCGCGCCAGCCGGGCATTCAAAGTGTACGTCTGCAATCTCGCCACCCAGGCCGGGGAAACCGACGGTTACGACTGTGCCCAGCATCTGGCCGCGCTGGAAGAGCACGCCGGCCGGGGCCTGGTGGATTTGATGCTCGTCGGCGAATGCCCTGCGGGGGGACTGCCGCAGGGCACGCAGCCCGTGGCGCTCAAAGGCAACGGACTGAACGTGCCGATGGCCGCGGAAGACCTGGCCGATCCCTTGCGACCAGGTCACCACGATCCTGCGAAATTGGCCGACACATTGCTGCGGCTGCTTGAGGAGCGAACGGGGCCCCTCGATCTGCCTCCGCTCGAGGCATCGGGCAGCTCTTCCTCACCGAACTGAATCTCCTACCAGGAGCTGTGACATGACCACCAGAATCGGAATCAACGGTTTCGGCCGCATCGGCCGGCAGACGCTTCGGGCGATGCGCGAGAAGTACAGCGGGCAGCTGGAAGTCGTGGCGGTCAACGACTTGTTCGAGGCCAAGACCAATGCCCACCTGTTCAAGTACGACTCGACCTACGGCACGTTTCCGGGATCGGTCGAGGTGGCGGATGGCGACTTGCTGGTCGACGGCGACCGCATCAAGGTCATGACCGAGAAGGACCCGTCGAAGCTGCCGTGGAAGGATCTGGGCGTGCAGATCGTCATCGAATCGACCGGCGTCTTCACCGACGCCAAGGCCAAGGGCGACAAGGCCGGCGCGAGCGCCCACATCGAAAAGGGCGGCGCTCGCAAGGTGATCATTTCGGCCCCGGCCAAGAACGAAGACCTCACCCTCGTTCTGGGGGTCAACGACGAGATGTACGATCCGGCTAAGCATCACATCGTGTCGAACGCCTCCTGCACCACGAACTGCCTGGCGCCGGCGGCGAAAGTGGTGCACGACGCGGTTCGCATTCGCCGCGCCCTCATGACCACCGTGCACTCGTACACCAACGACCAGCGGATTCTGGACCTTGCCCA
>DASSGB010000134.1:0-2370 GCA_035693825.1 Anaerolineales bacterium | reverse complement strand
CTGCACGACGGCGTGCCGGCCTATCCGGGGATGAAAGTGGGCGACCTCGATCCCCGCGCAGAGCCTCGCTACTGCCGTGAGATCAGCGACAAATCGCTGGCCGTTGGTGGCGGCGTGCTGGAGGCCATCCTGTCACAGCCGGCGATCCGAAGCAGACTCCTGGGGTGACATGTATCTGACCGACGCCCTGCGCCTGCGACCCGGATCGAGCGTCGCCTTCGTTGGAGCCGGCGGGAAAACGAGCGCGCTGGCGTGCCTGCTGCGCGAGGCCGAGTCCCGGCATCCCGTTGTGGTGACGACCTCCACGCGCATCGGCCGCGAACAGTCAACACTGGCTCCGACCCATTTGATCCTGGAGAGCCTTGCCGACCTGCGCATGCTGGAGGACGTCCTCGGGGCGGTCGGCGGCGTCCTGGTGACCGGCCCGCTGACCGACAACGACACGAAGTGGAAAGGGCCGGCGGACGAGGTGCTCGAAGGAGTCGGCGCCGTCGTCGAGCGCGCGGGAGGGATCCTGGCCATCGAAGCCGACGGCGCCAGGGGCAAGTCCCTCAAGGTTCCCGCGCCCCACGAACCTCGCATCCCTTCCTTCGTCGATGTGGTTACGCCTATCGTGGGCATCGACGTTTTGGGGACAACCCTGAAAGGGGACCTCGTCCATCGTCCCGATGACGTCGGACGCTTTCTCGGTCTCCAGTCTGACGATCTTATCGAGGTCGAGCATGTGGTCCGGGTGATGACCTCGGCATCCGGCAGCCTGCAGGGCGTACCCCTACCTGCTGAAGTGCGTGCCCTCATCAACAAGGCGGCGAACTTCGAAGCCCTTGAACGCGCCGGCATCATTGCCCGTCAATCGTTGGCGGGGTCGGCCAGGGTCCGGGCGGTTCTGGCGGGCAACCTGGTTGAGCTGGATGCGGTCGAACGATCCTGGGGAAGAATCGCGGCCGTGATTCTGGCGGCCGGTGGAGCGACGCGGCTCGAGCAACCGAAGCCGCTGCTGGAATTTCGCGGGAGAACGTTGGTGGCCTACGCCGTCGAAGCTGCGATGGAGGCCGGCCTCGATCCGATCGCTGTCGTCGTCGGGCATGCGGGCCATGAAGTTCGCCACGCGCTCGAAGGCCGGCCGGTGACCGTCGTCGAGAATGCCGGCTGGTCGTCGGGCCAGAGCTCCTCCCTCCGCCTGGGACTGGCGAATGTGGAGTCGAACGTCGAAGGCGTCGTGTTCTTCCTGGCCGACATGCCGTTCGTGTCCGCCAGGACGGTTGGCCGGCTCGCACAACGCCACGCCGAAACGATGGCCCCCGTTGTGGCTCCGTCGGCGGAAGGGCGCAGAGGAAATCCGGTGCTCTTCGACCGGCGTACCTTCCCCGACCTGAAGGCTCTAACCGGTGACACGGGCGGGCGCGCCTTGTTCGACAGATTCGAGGTCGTCGAGGTCGCCTGCGACGAGCGCGAGCTGATGGACGTCGATGACGGCGAAGACCTCCAGCGCCTGAGGTCCATGGAATGATCGCGGCTGTCGTCCTGGCCGCCGGACGGTCGAGGCGGATGGGCCGGCCGAAGTTGCTGTTGCCTTTGGCCGACGGCAGGACGGTCCTGGCGCACGTGGTCGACAGCCTGCGAGCAGGAGGCGCCTCGCCTGTGGTGGCCGTCGTCGAGACCGAGCCCGTCGCGCAGGAAGCCGAGAAGGCAGGCGCCCTCATCTCTCGCTCCGTCGACGAGGGCGAAAGGGACATGTTGGGCTCGATCCAGCGCGGGCTGCGCGCCCTGCAGGACCAGGATGTCGCCGGGGCGATGATCCTGCCCGGCGACATGCCCTTCATTCGGGCGGAGACGATTCGTCGGCTGGTCGAGACTTTCGAAGAGGACCCGCATCGCCTGGTGGCGCCAAGCTACGATCGCCATCGAGGTCACCCGGCTTGCATACCGCGTGAGAGATGGCCCGACGTGCAGGCTCTGGCTCCGCCGTCCAGCCTCCGAGACTACCTGGCGGACCACAGCCGCGAAATCAGGTACGTGGTTGTCGACGATCCGGGCATCCTGCAGGACGTCGATCATCCCGACGAATATGAAACGGCCATCGGTTCAACGGGAGGCCGGTAGGGCGTGCTATAATCCCGCCTCGAAGAGGTCGAACGCATGCCCATCCGATCGACGTCGAACCCCGAACCTGACAACGCCGGCTGCCATCGGGCGGAGACGTTGACGACGCGCTAGGTTCTCACAGATTCAACTGGCGCCGCCCGACTTCCTGAGAACGGGCGGCGCTTTTGTTCCTGGCGATCCCGACGGAGGCGCTATGTACAGAGACCATGGGTGCGGGGATCTGCGGCCGACGGATGACGGCCGAGAGGTCCGCCTGGCGGGGTG
>DASSGB010000133.1:0-17066 GCA_035693825.1 Anaerolineales bacterium | reverse complement strand
TCTTTCCTTCGCGGGCGTTCCGGCGCTCTACTTTCACAGCCTGTTCGGAACTCGCGGAGATCCGCAAGCCGTGCAGCGCACCGGCCACCTGCGGTCGATCAACCGCCAGAAGCTGAATCGCATCGAACTTGAGTCCGAAATGGCGACAGCCGGGTCGATCCGCGCGCAGATCTTCGGAGGGCTGGGAGGTCTCATTCGCGCACGACAGAGTCTCGAAGCCCTCGATCCGTCGGCGACGCAGGAATGTCTCGATCTCGGCCCTCAAGTTTTCGGGATGCGACGCACGGCCGCCTCGGGCCGGTGGCTGGTCTGCCTGGCCGAGGTGGCCGGCCTTCCAGCACAGATCTCGCTCGATGTTTCCTCAGGCGGCGTCGACCGCCTGTCCGGCGAACGCGTCTCCCTCGACGCCGTGAATCTGGCGCCCCATCAGGCGCGCTGGATCGACGTGACCGCGGGGAGCGCCTGACATGCGCGTCGGGCTCCTGCACTACTCCGGGCCACCCACCATCGGCGGCGTCGAGTCGACCATGGCCCACCAGGCACGCTTCCTGGTCGCGGCCGGCTGGCGGCCGCGCCTGCTGGTCGGCTCGGGCGAAGCCTTCGACGAGCGCCTCGAGCTGCGCTGCCTGCCTCGACTGAGCTCGACCGACCCCGAGGTCCTAGAGGTCAAAGCCGAGTTGGACGTAGGTCGCGTCACGTCTCGGTTCGAAGCCTTGCGCAGCGTCATCCGCGACGACCTCCGGCAGGCGACGGGCGACCTGGATGCGATGATCGTCCACAACGCGCTGAGCCTGCACAAGAACCTTGCCCTGACAGCCGCATTGTGGGATCTATGGCGAGAGAGGGCGTGGCCGAAGTTGATCGCCTGGCATCATGATCTTGCCTGGGATCGATCGGACTACATCGACCAACTCCACCCGGGCGAGCCGTGGGGTCTCCTGCGTTCGGCCTGGCCGGGCGCGGCTCAGGTCACCGTTTCGGATTCGACCCGCGATCGATGGGCGGCGCTCACCCGCCTGCCGCCGAAGAGCGTCCACGTCATCCCACCTGGGGTGGATCCGGCCGGATTTGGCCGGTGGACCGAGCAGACGAACCGCATCTACGCCTCTCTGGCGCTCGAGATGGCGGATATCGTCCTGCTTCTCCCCAGCCGGATCACGCGGCGCAAGAACATCGAATTCGCCATCGAGGTTCTTGGCGCCATGCGACAGAAATCGGCGCTCGACGCGCGCCTGCTCATCACCGGCCCGCCAGGGCCGCACAATCCTGCCAACCGAGGCTACCTGGACGATCTCCTGGAGGCCCGGCGCCGGTTGCGCCTCGACATGGCCGTGCACTTCCTGTATCGCCTCGAACCCGAAGAGCCTGAGCCGCTCGAAGAGGCAACCGTCGCCGATCTGTTTCAGATGGCCGACGCGCTGCTCTTCCCGAGCCTGGACGAGGGATTCGGGATTCCCATTCTTGAAGCCGGACTGGCGCGGCTGCCCGTGTTCTGCAGCGACATCGCGCCTCTCCGCGAGACGGGCGGGGTCGAGGTCCACCGTTTTCGCCTGGAGGCATCTCCGGCCGAGGTGGCTGCGGACATCCTCGACACGCTCATGCACGACGCCGCCTACCGATTGCGGCGGCGCGTCCTGGGGTCGTACACCTGGTCGCAGCTCCTCCGCCGACGGCTCCTGCCTCTTCTGGAGGGACCGGCCGATGCCTGAGGTCCCCACGGATCGTCCGGTCCGTCGCTCCTTCCCTGCGTTCCGGCAAATCCTCGTGCCCGTCTTGTACGGAAGCGAACCGGAGACCGCGCTGCGCGTGGCACGCGCCCTCACCCAGGACGTCATCCTGCTCGGCATGGTGCCGCTCGGGCAAGACGATCAATTGAGCGCCGGAGCGTCCCGCGCTCAGGAGCTGCGCCGAACCCTTCATCAGCTGGTGGCAAGGGGCGCCGGGCGCGCACGCGCCCGCGTCCGAGTGACTTCGACGCCCTGGTCGGAACTTCGCTCCGCGCTCGAATCCGAGCCCCCCGATCTTCTCCTGCTCGAATGGCCGAGTCAGGTGGAGGCGATGGGCGCGGGCCTGGATCGGTTCCTGGCGGAATCGCCTTGTGATACGGCGATGGTGAGGGGCCCTGTGGCCGCGACGCTGCGCCGGTTGCTGGTGCCTATGCGTGGCGGCCCACATGCCGAATTGGCGTTGCGCGTGGCCCTGCGGCTGGAGCCTGCGGAGGTCGTCGCGCTGCATTTGAGCCCCAGCACCGGGGAGGGGCAGGACGCTCCTTTCCTGGGGATGAAGCGCATCCTGCCGCGCCTGCCCCTGGTGGCGCTGCGCACCGAAGCCACGGATGACCCGTCCGAGACGATCCTAGCATCGAGCCGCGACGCCGACCTGACCATCATGGGGATGACCGCACGCCCACTCGACAGCCCGACCGGTCTGGGCAACGTGGCCTCCCAAGTCCTGGAGCGATCGACAACGGCCGTGATGGCGGTCAAGACGCGGCGCCCCATGCCGGCCTCGCCCTCCGACGCCGCCGCCGGGGCCCAGGCGATCTCCATCCTGGTCGACAAATGGTTCGCTGAGAATACCTTCCAGGCGGATGAGTTCGCCGATCTTCAGCGCTTGGTGGAACTCAAGCAGAAGCAGGGAGTGACGATCAGCCTGGCCATGCCCTCGCTGAACGAAGAGGCCACGGTGGCGCGCGTGATTCGCATCCTGCGGCGCGCGCTGATGGACCGGGCGCCTCTGCTGGATGAAATCGTCCTGGTGGACTCGCGCTCCACGGATCGCACGCGCTCGATCGCAGCCAGACTCGGCATCCCGGTCTTCATCCACCAGGAGCTCCTGCCGCGCCTGGGCGAGCGCGAGGGCAAAGGCGAGGCCTTATGGAAGAGCCTCCTGGTCACCCGTGGCGACATCCTGGCCTGGGTGGATACCGACATCGTCAACATGCATCCGCGCTTCATTTACGGAATCTTGGGTCCTTTGCTTCAGGACCCGCGCATCCATTTCGTCAAGGGCTTCTATCGCCGGCCGCTTAAGGTGGGCAGCAAGACGCAGGCCGGTGGTGGCGGCCGGGTGACCGAACTCACTGCGCGACCGCTCCTCAACCTCTTCTACCCGGAGCTGTCCGGCGTCATCCAGCCTCTCTCCGGCGAGTACGCCGGACGCCGATCGGTCCTGGAGGAGTTGCCTTTCTTTTCGGGGTACGGCGTGGAGACCGGCCTGCTGATCGACGTCTTCGAGCGCTACGGGCTGGCGGCCATCGCCCAGGTCGATTTGCTGGAACGGGTTCACCACAATCAACCCCTGGAGGCCCTGAGCAAGATGTCGTTCGCCATCATCCAGGCCGTCATCCAGAAGCTCGAGACCCGATTCGGGCGGGCGTTGCTCGAGGATGTCAACAAGAGCATGAAGCTTATCCGTTACCAGGGCGGCGCCTACTCGCTGGATGTGGAGGAACTCGTCGAGCACGATCGCCCGCCCATGGCGACCATTCCCGAATACCGCTTGAGTCGGCCCTCGGCGGGCGGTGCCGCCCAATGACCAGGCTGCTGCTCATTCGCCACGGACAGACGGACTGGAACCGGGAAGGACGGTTCCAGGGTCAAACCGATGTTCCCCTCAATGCCGTGGGGAGGGAACAAGCCCGGGCGATGGCGGAGCAGTTCCGCTCAGAACCGCCGGAGGCGATTTACTCCAGCGATCTGCTGCGAGCGCGCCAGACGGCCGAGAGCCTTGCGCTCGTGACCGGTGCGCCGTTGCACCTCGATCCTCGCCTGCGCGAGATCGATCTGGGTGAGTGGGAGGGAATGGTCTTCGCCGATATCGAGAAGAACCAAGGTGCCTTGCTGGCGCGCCGCCGCCGGGATCCGATGGATACCTATCCTCCCGGCGGCGAGGGTATACGCTCCCTCGTGGCTCGCGTGGTACCGTTTCTGCAGGAAGTGCTCCGCCGGCATCCGGAGGCCCTGGTGGCGCTGGTTTCGCACGGCGCAACGCTGGCGGCCATCAAGATGTACCTACTCCACCTGCCGGTGGAATCCGTCTGGGATCTGGAACCCGAGAATGCCGCCTTCGAAGAGATCGTGGTGGAGGCGCCATGAGGTGTCACCTTGGCTGACCGTTCTCCCCATGTGGGCTTCGTGTCCACTCGCCTGGCCGGGACCGACGGCGTTTCCCTGGAGGCCTTCAAGTGGTGCCGGGCGCTGACCTCGATGGGTCTCGAGTGCTTCTACTTCGCCGGCGAGTGCTCGGCGCCCGAGGACAGGAGTCTGGTCATTCCGGAGGCGCACTTCCTCCATCCGGCCATCCTGGCCCTGACGGAGCAGCTGACCTCCGGCCCGACGCGCACCGAAGCCGTGACGCACGAGGTCCAGGCGCTCAAGGCCCTGCTGAAAGCCGGGCTGCGCGAGTTCGTGGATCGGTTCGGCATCGATCTGCTCATCGTCGAGAACTCTTTGTCCTTGCCGGTCAACGTCCCTCTGGGCCTGGCGCTGGCCGAATTCATCGCCGAGACCCGCCTGCCGACCATCGGCCACCACCATGATTTCAGCTGGGAGCGGAAGCGTTTCGCCCTTCACGCCGCGGGTGATTTTCTTCGGGCGGCCTTCCCGCCGAACCTGCCTTCGCTGAGGCACGTGGTGATCAACTCGTTCGCTGCCCGACAGCTTGCGCTGCGGGTAGGGGTGAGCTCGATCCTGATCCCTAACGTGATGGACTTCGACTCGCCGCCTCCCGAGCCCGACGGCTTCGCCAACGACCTGCCCGCCGCACTGGGTCTCCTACCCGAGGAGCTGCTCATCCTCCAACCGACCCGGGTCGTGCCGCGCAAGCGCATCGAACTGGCCATCGAGCTGGTCCGCCGCCTCGGCCGGCCCGCCACGCTCGTCGTCTCGCACTCGACCGGCGACGAGGGCTCGAGCTACGAAGCCCACCTCCGATCCTATGCCGACTTGCTCGGCGCCCGAGTGATCTTCGCCTCGGACGTGTTCGCCGTCGAGCGGCGCATTCTCCCCGACGGGCGGCGGCTCTACTCCACGGCTGACGCCTACCAGCAGGCCCGGCTGGTCACCTATCCATCCACCGTCGAGGGTTTCGGCAACGCGTTTCTCGAGGCGCTATACTACCGGCGGCCTCTGGTCATGAGCCGCTATGAAATCTATCGCAGCGACATTCAGCCCAAGGGGTTCCGCATCATCGCCTTTGACGAGTTCATCTCGGACGAAACGCTCGATCGGGTGCGGCGCGTCCTGGACGATCCGGGCCTGGCGGACGAGATCGGCCATCACAACTACGAGCTGGGCCGGCGTTATTACTCCTTCCGCACACTCGAGCGCCGTCTGGCATTGCTCGTCCAGGACGCCCTCGGCACCGATCCCGAGGACTACCTGTTTGCCTCCTCCTGAGAACTCAAGGCCAAACCCGGTTTGGCCACAGCTACCGTTATCCAGAAATGACTTCTGGCCAAACCGGGTTTGGGTTTAGGAGACTACATGCCCCCCTCTCTCACCTCCTCCGAGCTCATGACGGTGCATGCCGCCCGGCAGCTGCGCGACGGGGACGTGGTCTTCGTCGGGGTCGGTCTGCCCAATCTGGCCTGCAACCTGGCCCGGCGCACGCACGCTCCCGGACTGGTGATGATCTACGAAGCGGGGGTCATCGGAGCTCAGCCCTCCCGCCTGCCGCTCTCGATCGGAGACCCGACGCTCGTCTCGGGGGCGCTGGCGGTGTGCTCGATGTTCGAGATCTTCGCTTTCTACTTGCAGCGCGGCCATGTTTCGGTGGGGTTCATGGGAGGCGCACAGATCGACCGCTTCGGCAACGTCAACGCCACCGTCATCGGCGATTACTTCCACCCCAAGGTCCGCTTGCCGGGCTCGGGCGGCAGCATGGAAATCGCCGCCTGGGCCGATCGATGCTACTTCATCACGCCGCACGAGAAACGCCGCTTCCCGCCGCGGGTCGATTTCCACACGTCGGCCGGCTTTCTCGGCGGCCGCCGCGAACGGGAGGCGCTCGGCCTGCGCGGCGGAGGACCGGCGGCCGTGGTTACGAATCTCGGCATCCTCGAGCCGGACGACTCGGGCGAGCTCGTCCTGACGGCGATCCATCCCGGCGTCGACGCGGCGCAGGCCGAGCAGAACACTGGCTGGCCGCTGCGCCGCGCGGCCACGCTGCGCGTCACCGAACCCATCACTCAAGATGAGCTCACGATCCTGCGTGGGCTCGACCCCGACCGGATCTACCTCGGCTGATCAGACAGTGGTCAGTGGTCAGTGGTGAGGGGTCAGTGGTGAACCCCTGCGCTCACCCCGTTCGCCTGCGCCGCAACAAGCGGCAGCGCAGGTGCAGGCGGGCCGCGAGCCCCAGCCCGCCGGGGCGAGACGGCCTTCTTCCGCCAAACCAAGCGCAGGGGTGAGTGGTCAGCAGAGTTGATGACGGATGACTGACAGCTCCATCGATCCCTACGTCGACTCCGTCGAGAGTTGGCGCCGCGATGTGGAAACGCGGCTGCGCGCCGCGAATGGCTGGCTGGCGCTGGCCGGGTTGTTCTGGCTGCACGAAGGCCAGAATCGTATCGGCACGGACCCTCACGCCGAGGTGGTCTTACCCAGACGCGGCGTATCGGAACACGCGGGGATTGTCGAGCTGTTCGATGGGCGGGCAGTGCTGAGGGTGATGGGCGACGGCAAATTCACCGTCGAGGGCGCGCCGCGGCGCGAGATTGAGCTCCGACCCGACGTGGATGACACGCCCACCTTCGTCGAGATCGACGACCTGCGAATGGTTCTCATCCGCCGCAGCACCCGGTACGGGATTCGTGTGTGGGACAACCGGCGCGCCGAACGCCGCACGTTCCCCGGGCGGCTCTGGTTTCCGGTCGACCCCGCGTGGCGCATCCGCGCGGCCTACTCGCCCTATCAACCGCCTCGAACCCTGCCGGTGCCGTCGATCCTGGGCGATGAGGACGCCGAGGTCAACCCCGGGAGAGTCTCGTTTTCGATGGGGGGCAGCGACCATACCCTGGAGGCGCTGGAAGGCGATGACGGCGGATTGTTCCTCGTCTTCGCCGACGATACCAACCGGGACCTCACCTATCCCGCCGGTAGATTCCTCAAGACCGATCGACCCGGCAACGACGGCGTGATCCTCGACTTCAACCGGGCCTACAACCCGCCGTGCGCCTTCACTCCGTTCGCCACCTGCCCTCTACCGCCGCACGACAACCGGCTGACGCTGCGCATTGAGGCCGGCGAGCTCCGCCCCGACTTCCATCCGGAACCACACTCTTCGAGAGGAGATTGACCTTGGCTGCTGAAACGGGCGATAGACGACTGCCAACGGGCTGGCGGCTGGTGATCCACGGCCTGATCACCCTGGGGCTGCTTCTGGTTCTCTCCGTCGTGGCTTCGGTTGCCTTTGTCGTGCTGGGGGCGTTTGTTCCCATCGGCTGGGGAGTGATGATCGCCGTCAGCTCCGTGGTGAGCGCGGTCGTCTTTGTGGGTGGTTCGTATCTGGCGCGCCGCTTCCTGGATCGACGGTCGTTCGTCTCGTTGGGATTCGCCATCGATCGGCATACCCTTCCCGACCTGCTGGTTGGATTTCTGATCCCGCTTCCGATGATGTCGGCGGTGTTCCTCATCGAGTCGAGCATGGGCTGGATCCTATGGGAGGGCTGGGCCTGGCAGGAAGCGACCGCCGCCTCGGTCATCCTGGGCCTGGCGGGAGGGCTGGTGCTGTTCATCGGAGTCGGAATCGCCGAGGAGACGATGTCCCGCGGCTATCAGCTCCAGAATCTGGCCGAGGGGATCGGTCTGCCGAAGGCCCTCCTCGTGTCATCGGGCCTCTTCTCGGTCCTGCACGTGTTGAATCCGGGCTTCAACCTTCGCGCCGCCGTCGGTCTGCTTCTCGCCGGGCTGTTCCTGGCTTCGGGCTGGGTGTGGACCCGGCGGCTCTGGTTGTCGATCGGCCTGCACATCGGCTGGAACTTCTTCGAAGGAACGATCTTCGGGTACGCGGTCAGTGGACTCGGCCTCTTCCGCCTCATGCTGCACAGCGACGGCGGCCCTGAATGGGCCACCGGAGGTGTCTTCGGCCCTGAAGCCGGGTTGATGCTCCTTCCGGCTCTCGCCGTGGGGACCCCGCTCGTCTGGCTGTACGCACGCAACCGTCTCCGCCAGGCAAATCCCTAGAGCTCCACATCGCCGGCTTCAACCCCGGGCTCGCACAAACTGCCTCTTGACAGAGCAGAACAAGTGTTCTATTCTCGAGCCGCCTTTGGAACACCTGTTCTTACAGGAGGTCAGGATGTCCGCTTACCCCGCGCAAGCGCAGAGAATGGCCGAACCCCTAGACTTGGCCGGTGGCCTGCGTCGAGCCCTGAAGCGTATCCCTCACCACAGGGGATTTGTCTTCGGCTCGATGCTCCTTGGGGCCATGCTCGCCTTCGAAGCCTTTAATTTCGGGACGACGCAGTACGCTCTGGGCAACCTCGTCGGAGACCTTCGATTCGGCCCGGTGGCGGCCGCCTCCCTCCTGGCCCTGGCCTTCTGCGGAATCGACTTCGCCGGTATTGCCCGGCTGCTGACCCCGGGCCGTGGGCGCCACCAACCCGCGGAAGTCTGGTACCTGCTTCTGGCGTGGATTTTGGCCGCAACCATGAATGCCACCCTGACCTGGTGGGCGGTTTCTGTCGCTCTCCTGGATCAGGGGTCCGTCGGCAATGAGATTCTGGGCCGCGAGGCGCTCCTGCGGGCTGCGCCCACATTTGTTGCCCTGCTCGTGTGGCTCATCCGCGTGCTGATGATCGGCGCCTTGACGCTGGCGGGCGGCCGAATCTTCAGCTTCGGCGAGGATCGAGCGCAGCTCTTCCTGCGACCCATCGGCCCTCGACGCCAGGCGCCTGTTCCGTCACAGGCCAGGCCCGCTCCCAAGCCGGTCCGTCCGACGGAATCCTCGCCCGCGTTTGCCTCTCCGCAGTGACATGAGCTTGGCCTGGATACCCTACGCCAGCGGCCGGTCCGCCACCCCTCCCGCGGACCGGCCGCTGGGAGGGATCCTCATGGCGGCGTTGGTGCCGCTGGTCCTCGCCGCCGCCCTGGGCTTGGCCGTCGCCGAGCTCCAAGCCATCGTCTTGCCGGCCCTGCCCGAGCCGGTCGACAACTCGACACCGCCCTTCGTGACTTCCAGTCTCCCCCTCCTGCCGCCGCAGTTCACCCCCAGCGTCCAGCATTGGTCGGCCCAGATCTATCGCTGGGCCGACGACCACAAGCTGCCCGCCACCTGGGTGGCGGTCGTCATGCAGATCGAGTCATGCGGGCATCCACGCATCCGATCCCGTGCCGGCGCCGCCGGGCTCTTCCAGGTGATGCCGTTCCACTTTCGAGACGGCGAGGATCCCCTCGATGCGTCCACCAACGCCGAGCGAGGCCTCGAGTACCTGGCGCGCGCCTACACCCTCTCCAGTGGCGACCCCGCCCTCACCCTGGCCGGCTACAACGGTGGACACGGAATGATGAACCGCCCGCGCGCCCTCTGGCCGGATGAAACGCAGCGCTATGTGAAATGGGGAACGGGGATTCTCGACGACGTGGCCGCAGGCCTGACACCCAGCCCGACCCTCACCCAGTGGCTGGAAGCAGGCGGCAGCGGCCTATGCCGGAAGGCTTCCGAGGCGTTGGCCCTGGAAGCGGCCGCGCCCGTCGCGGCCTCCCTGCGATAGATCTAACCGACCTCCGGCTTGACCTGGGCCGCTTTCGCCGACCCGCCGTTGCCGGGGGTATCCGTCAGTCTTGGAAGCCAAACGGAGAAGGTCGCGCCTTGCCCGGGCTCGGAGGCAACTTCGATTCGGCCCTGGTGGCTGCGCGTGATCCAGTAGGCGATCGACAGGCCGAGGCCTGCCCCGCCGAGCGCCGAGCGGCGTCGCGAGCGATCGATGCGATAGAAGCGCTCGAAGATGTGCGGCAGTTCTTCCTTCGGAATCCCTGGTCCGGTGTCGCTGACGGTCAGGCGCGCCCAATCCCCGACGCGCGCCAACCCCAGAGTCACGTGCCCGCCGGCGGGTGTGTGATCCAGCGCGTTCGCCACCAGATTTAGCGTCACCTGCTTCAGCCGATCGCGGTCGCCCAGCACCCGGACCTGGTCTTCCTGCCCGATGCGCACTTCGGCCCGATCCTGCGAAAGCAGCTTGGCTTCCTTGAAGACCTCGAGCAGGAGTGTATCCAGTTCGACCACGTCCCTGGCCAGCGGAAGTTTTCCACTCTCGGCCTGCGCCAGCAGCAACACATCGCGCACCAGGCGCGTCATGCGGTCGACTTCGGAGGTGATGGCTTCCAACGACTCGGCATCCGCCTTGCCCAGTCGCTGCATCAGATCGATGTTGCCTCGGATGACCGTCAGGGGCGTGCGCAGTTCGTGGGACACGTCGGCCAGAAATCGCCGCTGGGTGATGAACAATCCCTCCAGCCGTTCGAGGGTTTCGTTGAAGGCCTCGATGAGCCGCCCCACTTCGCCCGTCGGCGGACCGGCCAGAGGGATCCGGCGAGACAAATCGTCGGCCCGGGTGATTTGAAGCGCCGTCGCCGTCACCTGATCCAAAGGCCGAAGCGCCGTCCCGGCCGTCGTCCATCCTACGCCGGCGGCCATGGCCACGGCCAGCAGTCCCCCGCCGACCAGCAGCAAGAGCACCAGGCGTCTTGCGCCGAAGACCGTTTGCAGCGAAGAGGCCAGCTGGAGATGCCCCACCAGCTCGCCCTCCGGGACCGTCACCAGCGGGTAGGTCAGCACGCGCACCGGAACGTTGTCGATGACCACGCTGCTGAAGACGCTGGTGGTGCTGCCCAGCGCGATCGGGTCGAAGGCCTCATCCAGCATGGGCATGTTGCGAGCGACCAGGCTGCCGTCCTGATCCCAGACCTGGGCATACACATTCGCGTTCAGGTCGAGGGCGACGGGAGGGAAGGTGATCCCGCTCACATCGCGCCGGAAGGTCTGGCGGATGGTGTCCGCCGCCCGTTCAAGGTTGTCTTCCACCTGCCGGATCAGGCTGTAGGACAGAACGAGGTAGACCGCCGCCCCGTACAACACCAGAACGACCGCCAGAACACCGGCGTACCAAAGGGTCAGTCTTGCACGGAGCGTCACCCGGTCTCCCGAAGGACGTACCCCACGCCGCGCACGGTGTGGATCAAACGCGTCTCGCCCCCGGCCTCGGTCTTCTGGCGCAGGTAGCGGACGTAGACCTCGATGATATTGCTCTCGCCCCCGAAGTCGTAGCCCCACACCCGGTCGAAGATGACCTCGCGCGTCAGGACCTGGCGCGGGTTGCGCATGAACAGTTCCAGCAGCTCGTATTCCTTGGCCGTCAGCTCCACCAGCCGGTCCCCACGGAAGGCTTGATGTGTGCCGGTGTCGAGGCGCAGATCGTTGAAGGCCAGGACGTCGGCTGCCTCCGGATGCGCCCGCCGCAACAGCGCCCGTATGCGTGCCAGCAGCTCATCGAACTCGAACGGCTTGACCAGATAGTCGTCCGCGCCCGCGTCGAGACCTTCCACCCGGTCGGAGACGGCTTCCTTGGCGGTCAGCATGAGGATCGGCACATCGCCTCCGGCCCGCAGCCGCCGGCAGACTTCCAGGCCGTCGAGGCCGGGAAGCATCCAGTCCAGGATCACCAGGTCCGGCGGGCTCTCGCGCGCCAGGGCCAGGCCCGCCGGGCCGTCGGCGGCGGTCTCGACCCGGTAGCCCTCGTAGGTCAGGCCGCGCCGTAGGAACTGCAGGATCCGATCTTCATCTTCGATGACGAGAATTCGTTCGCGCATGCTGCCCCGGCCGGGGACTATACCATGTCGGATTGCGGCTCTGGAGTGCTGAGAGTGCCTGCGCCAGCCCTCGAAGCAGGTAGGGGCGAAGCACCGTTCGTGCCGCGAAAGCACCGGCGTGCCGCGAACATTGGCGGCACGCCGGTGCGAGACGGCATACTTCGCCCCTACGGTCGACCCCGTACGGAAGGCGGCCTCCTGGCCGGAATCTCAGACCAGTTCGACCTTAGCCCCTGCGGCCTCGAGCTTGCTCTTCGCATCCATGGCGGCGTCTTTGCTGGCGCCTTCCAGGACCTTTGAGCCCGCAGCCTCAGCCATTTCCTTGGCTTCCTTCAGTCCGAGGTTGGTGAACTGCCGGATGGCCTTGATGACATCGATCTTCTTCGGCCCGACGTCCTTCAGGACCACGGTGAATTCCGTCTTCTCCTCGACAGGCTCGGCCCCCGCTCCAGCCGCGCCTGCCATGGGCATGGCGGCCATCGCCATCGGCGCCGCCGCTGATACGCCCCATTTCTCCTCGAGCATCTTGGTCAGCTCGGCCGCTTCCAGAACGGTCAGCTTCCCCAGTTCATCCACCAACTTGCTCAGATCAGCCATGTGTGTCTCCTTCAGGGTCCTCGGCCAGCAACGTCGACCGGATCACGATCCGGCCGCCGCGGGGCTCTCGGCATAAGCCTTCACGACGTTCATCACCTGGCGGACGGACCCCGCCAGGGCGCCGGCGACGCGACCGGCCGGTGCACTCAACACTCCCAGGAACTGCGCGCGCAGCACAGCCAGCGGCGGAAGATCCGCCAGGCGTTCCACCTGGCGGCCGTCGTAGATGATTCCATCGACGATTCCGCCTTTCACCGCCAGGGCTTCCGACTGCCGGGCCACTTCGACGATGGCCTTGGCCACCGCCGGAATGTCCTCTCCGGCAAAACCGACGATCGTCGACCCTTCCAGGGCCGGCCCCGGCAGCGTCAGCCCGCGCTCTTTCAGAGCCAGCGCGATCAGGCGGTTCTTCACGACATGAAACTCGCCGCCGGTCTCGCGGATCCGGCGTCGCAGCTGATCCAGGCTCTTGACGTTCATCCCGGCAAAACTGGCCAGGATCAGGCTGGGATGGGCCTCGATCAGCCGGCGATACTCCGCCACCAGTTCCTGCTTGCGGCTCTTGGTGATTGCCAAACCTCTCACCTCCCTCGAATGAAAAAGTGTCTTTGCTTCGCTTGTGATCGAAGCAAAGACACCGGAGGCCGTGCTCTCGGCATCTTCACCTCGGCAGGAAATTGAGTCCCGCAGCGCGGGACACCTGCTGTCTTCGGCGAAGCCTTGCGCTAGCTGGTTGAGTATACCTCGTTCGCCCCGCCGGGGCGAGACCGTCCTACATCGCCTGGGCCGAGTTCGGATCCACGTGGACCCCCGGCCCCATGGTGCTCGCCACCGTCACCTTGCGGACAAAACTGCCCTTGGCCGATGGCGGCCGGGCCCGTTTGACCGCTTCCATAAGCGCCGCCATGTTGCCGTACAGCTGGTCGGTCTCGAAGGACGCCTTGCCGATGGGTACGTGCATGTTGCCGCTCTTGTCCGCGCGAAACTCGACCCGCCCGGCTTTGAGCTCTTTGATCACCCGCGGCAAGTCCGAAGCCGGCACGACCGTGCCCGCCTTGGGGTTGGGCATCAGGCCGCGCGTCCCGAGAATTCGGCCCAGGCCGGATTTGCCGATCTTGCCCATGACATCCGGCGTGGCCACCGTCGCGTCGAATTCCAGCCAGCCGTCCTTGATGCGCTGGATGACGGCGTCGTCGCCGATGATGTCCGCCCCGGCCTCCGTCGCCGCCCGGGCTCCGTCGCCCTCGGCGAAGACCAGCACGCGCACCCGCTTGCCCAGACCATGCGGCAGGAGCACCGTGTCGCGCACCTGCTGCTCGGCGTGCCGCGGGTCGACGCCCAGGCGGACGTGGAGCTCGACGGTGCCATCGAATTTCGTGTAGGAGGTTTCGCGCACCAGCCCCAGCGCCTCGCGCGGCTCGTAGAGCTTATCGGGGTCTATCTTGGCGCTGGCTTGCAGGTACTTCTTTCCGTGCTTGGTCATGATGTCTCCTTGTGGTGTTGGCGGACGGGCACCGGGACCCTCGGGCATCGTGGCACCGTGTTTACCCGGTGCCGTGGTGCCGTGGTGCCTTGCTCCCGTCCTCCCACTTTCTCCCTATTCTTCGACAGTGATTCCCATGTTGCGCGCCGTGCCCTCGATCTGGCGCATGGCGCCCTCCAGATCGACGGCGTTCAGATCGCGCATCTTGATCTCGGCGATCTCCCGAATTTGCCGGCGGGTGACCTTGCCGACCTTGGTGCGATTCGGTTCCGCCGAGCCCTTCTCGACGCCTGCCGCCTTGCGCAGCAGCATCGGCGTGGGCGGGGTCTTCAGCTCGAAGGTGAACGACCCATCGGTGTAGATGCTGACTTCGGCCGGGATGATCTCGCCCGGCTTGTTGGCCGTTCGCGCGTTGTATTCCTTGCAGAAGGCCATGAGGTTGATGCCGTGCGGCGCCAGCGCCGGGCCGATGGGCGGCGCCGGGTTGGCCTTGCCGGCCTCGATCTGGACTCGCACGACGATCTTCAACTTCTTTGCCACGTCTTAGTCCTCAGCTTTCAGCTATCAGCCATCAGCTGTCCGCCCGCCAGACTTCATCGCCGGCAGTGAGCTGACGGCCGACGGCTGACAGACTGATGGCTGCTCTAGGCCTTTTCGACCTGAAGGAAGTCCAGCTCCACGGGCGTTTCCCGCCCGAAGAAGGACACCATGACGCGCACCTTGGCGCGTTCCATGTCGATCTCGTCCACGGTGCCGATGAAGTCGTTGAACGGCCCGTCGATGATGCGGACCTTCTGGCCCGCCTTGTAGGTGACCTTGACCCGCGGCGCCTCGGCTTCCATGCGGCGGATGATCTGCGCCACTTCCTCCGGGCGGAGCGGCGTGGGTTCGGTGCCCATGCCCACGAAGCCGGTGACGCCGGGCGTGTTGCGCACGACGTACCACGACTCCTCGCTCAAGATCATCTGCACCAGGATGTAGCCGGGGAAGACGCGGCGCTCGATGGTGCGCCGCTTGCCGTCCTTGACCTCGATTTCCTCTTCCGTGGGCACGACGACGTCGAAGATGCGGTCCTTCATGCCCATGGTCTCGATGCGTTGCTCGAGGTTGTGGCGCACCTTGTTCTCGTAGCCGGAATAGCAGTGCACCACGTACCAGCGGCGCCCGTCGTCCGGTTCCTCCGTTGGGCGCGCGGCCTCCTCGTCGACGGCAGCCTCGCCCGCGGCCGACGTCACCGGCTCGGGCGTGGCTTCGGCCTCGACGGCCTCGGCCTCCGGAGCGAAGACTTCCGCCTCCGGCTCGGCCTCGAGCTCGGGCGCGGCCTGCGCCGAAGGAGCCGGGGTCTCGACCTCCGGCTCGGCTTCCGGAGCGGACTCCGCTTCCGGCTCGAGAATGTCCTTGGGTTCGTTCTCCACCATCAACATTCCTTAGCCCAACGAGACCAGCAGGCCGATCAGCCGTGAGAAAGTGAAGTCGAACAAACCCAGAATGGCGCTCGTCAGCGCGACCACGACCACCACCACGGTGGTCAGCCGGCGCGCTTCGAGGCGCGTCGGCCAGGTGACTTTGCGCAGCTCACTGCTCGTCTCGCGGAAATAGCGCACGACGGCGTTGGGTTGTTTCCTCGTTACGGCTTCGACCTTGGCCACTTCTCCTCCAGTTCGCAATGCTTCAGGCAGGCCAGGCAGGACTTGAACCCGCAACCCCCGCTTTTGGAGAGCGGTGCTCTGCCAATTGAGCTACTGGCCTACGCACACCATGGTCCGGGCTGTTGCCAGGGGCGAAGCATGCTTCGCCCCTACTTCGTCTCGCGGTGCAGGGTGTGCTTGCGGCACCGCGGGCAGAATTTCTGCAGCTCGATACGGCCCGGATCGTTCCTGCGATTCTTCTCCGTGATGTAGTTCCGGCCCTGGCACTCGGTGCACTCCAGGGTCACGATCGGTCGAACGTCCTTCTTCGCCATGCCGGGTTACTCCAGGATCTCGGTAATGACGCCGGCGCCCACCGTCAGGCCGCCTTCCCGGATGGCGAACTTCGAACCCTTCTCCAGCGCCACGTTCGTGATCAGTTCCACCGTCAGATTCACGCTGTCCCCCGGCATCACCATCTCCACCCCTTCCGGCAGCGTGATGTTCCCCGTCACGTCCATCGTCCGAATGTAGAACTGCGGCCGGTACCCGGTGAAGAACGCCTTGTGCCGCCCCCCCTCTTCCTTCGTCAGCACGTACACCTGGCTCAGGAACTTGTGGTGCGGCGTGATCGACCCCGCCGCCGCCACCACCATCCCCCGCTCTACGTCCGTCCGCTCCACCCCCCGCAGCAGCAGCCCCACATTGTCCCCCGCCAGCCCCTCGTCCAGCAGCTTGTGGAACATCTCCACGCCCGTCACCACCGAGGCCATGCTCTTCTCGCGCAGCCCCACGATCTCCACCGCATCCCCCACCTTCACCTTCCCCCGGTCGATGCGCCCCGTCACCACCGTCCCCCGACCCTTGATCGAGAACACATCCTCGATCGGCATCATGAACGGCTTGTTCATCTCCCGCACCGGCTCCGGAATGTACTCGTCCACCACCCGCAGCAGTTCCTTGATCGGCGCATACTCCGCCGCCTCCGGATCCGTCGACTTCGATTCCAGCGCCTTCAACGCACTCCCCCTCACAATCGGCGTCTCGTCCCCCGGAAAACCGTACGACGTCAACAGCTCCCGCAGCTCCAGCTCCACCAGCTCCAACAGCTCCGGGTCGTCCATCATGTCCACTTTGTTCAAAAACACCACGATCGCCGGCACTTCCACCTGCCGCGCCAGCAGCACGTGCTCCCGCGTCTGCGGCATCGGCCCGTCCGGCGCCGCCACCACCAAGATCGCCCCGTCCACCTGCGCCGCCCCCGTGATCATGTTCTTGATGTAGTCACGGTGTCCCGGCATGTCCACGTGCGCATAATGCCGCTTGTCCGTCTCGTATTCCACGTGCGCAATGGCGATCGTGATGCCCCGCTCCCGCTCCTCCGGAGCATTGTCGATCGAATCAAACGAACGAAACTCCGCCAGCCCCTTCAGCTGGCACCATTTCGTGATCGCCGCCGTCAGCGTCGTCTTCCCGTGGTCGATGTGCCCCATCGTCCCCACATTCATATGCGGCTTCGTTCGCTCGTATTTCTGCTTCGACATGCTC
>DASSGB010000132.1:0-8870 GCA_035693825.1 Anaerolineales bacterium | reverse complement strand
GCCCTTGGGGTCAAATGCCTGACCAGCCAGCCCCCAGCCGCCAGCCTCAAGTTCCCAGTTCTCGGTTCCCGGTTCCCAGTTCCCAGTTCACTTTCACTTCTGAACGAACCAATCCCTAATCACGAGTCACGATCACTATTCAAGACGTTCCGACCACCGACCACTGACCACTGACCACTCCCTCAGTCCCGCAGCGACGTCATGGGCACCGCACCCGGGCCGTCCTCGCCGAGCTCGGCAAAACGGCGGCGTAGCGCCTGCACGACATGATCGGGCACCAGGCTGCTGACGTCCCCGCCGAGCGAGGCGATCTCGCGCACGGTGGATCCGGTCAGGAAGCTGTGTTCCTCGCTGGTGATCAGCGCCACGACGTCGATCTCTGGAGCCAGGCGGTGATTGGCCAGCGCCATGCGGAACTCGTGCTCGAAATCCGAGAAGACCCGCAGCCCGCGGACGATGACCTGGGCCTGCTTCTGGCGGCAGTAATTGACGATCAGTCCGCTGAAGAGCTCCACGCTGGCCTTGGGTTCGCCGGCGAAAACCGTGCGCACCATTTCGAACCGCTCTTCCGGAGAGAACAGAATGGTCTTCAGCGGTCGATCGTAGACGGCGATCACCACCTCGTCGAAGAGGCGGATGGCCCGTCGGGCGATGTCGATGTGGCCGTAATGAATGGGGTCGAAGGTTCCGGGAAACACAGCGCGGACCATCAGCTGATCTCTCCCTTCCGTGTCGAGGCGAAGGCCTGCAGCGCCCGGGCCAGCAAGGCGTGTTCGGGCCGATCGAGCCCGGGATCTTCCTCGAGCATGCGAGTGGCTTCGCGTCGGGCTTTCTCGATGAGGCGCACGTCGGTCAGCCGGGCCATCCGCAGCTCGGCGAAACCTGCCTGACGCGTTCCCAGAAAGTCGCCCGGGCCGCGCTGCTCCAGGTCGAGCTCGGCCAGACGGAAGCCGTCGCCGGTCGACTCCATGGCTTGCAGACGGGCGTTCTCGCTTTCGTCGTCACCATCTGGGACCAGCAGGCAATAGGCCGAATGGGCACCGCGACCCACGCGGCCGCGGAATTGATGCAGCTGCGCCAGCCCGAACCGATTGGCACCCTCGATCAACATCACGGTCGCATTCGGCACGTCAACGCCCAGCTCGACGACGGACGTGGACACCAGGATATGCAGTTCGCCCTGGCGGAAGCGTGCCATCACCTCGTCCTTCTCTTCCTGGCGCAGGCGACCGTGGAGCAGTCCCAGTCGGAAACCGCCGAAGATTTCCTCTTGAAGCCGCCGATGCTCGTCGACGGCCGCTTTGGCTTCGACTTTTTCCGACCCCTCGACCAGCGGGTAGATGATGAAGGCCTGCCGCCCGGCCTCGATTTGCGAGGTCACGAAGCGATAGGCGCGTGATCGCTCGGCCGGCCGCAGCAGGCGAGTCTCGATCGGCCTGCGCCCCGGCGGCAGCTCGTCCAGCACCGACAGGTCCAGATCGCCGTAGACCGTCAGCGCCAGAGACCGCGGGATGGGCGTGGCGCTCATCACGAGCAGGTGTGGGTTGTCGCCCTTGGCGCGCAAGGCCGAGCGCTGCTCGACGCCGAAACGATGCTGCTCATCGATCACCGCCAGACGGAGGCGGGCGAAGGTCACCGGGTCCTCGAGCAGGGCGTGCGTTCCCACAACGATCTTGACCTCGCCCGAGGCCAGGCCGCGGCGGATATCCTCCTTCTCACTTTCAGGCGTGGCGCCGATCATGAGTCGGATCGACCCCTGGGGCAGACCATTGCGCTCGCCCAGAAAGCCGCGCAGGGACGTCAGGTGTTGATCGGCCAGGATGCTGGTGGGCGCGAGCATCGCGCCCTGAGCCCCGCAGGCTGCCGCCATCCCCAGCGCCGCTGCGGCGATGACCGTCTTGCCGGAACCGACATCGCCCTGCAACAGGCGGTTCATGGGTTGCGCCCTGGAAAGATCATGTCGCACGTCGGTCAGGGCGCGCTGCTGCGCCTCGGTCAACTGATAGGGCAGGGACCCGACAAAAGTCTCGAGCCAGGCGTCGTCGGCAGCAAGAGGTTCGGCGGTGAGATCGGTCCACTCCTGCTTCTGCTTCATCACGGCCAGTTGGAGCAGGAGCATCTCGTCGAACGCCAGGCGGGCCTGCGCCGCGCGCAGCCGTTCCCAGCTGTCGGGGAAGTGAACCTGCTGCAAGGCCTCGCCCAGGGGCAGGAGCTCGAGCGACTTGCGCATCGATTCCGGTAACGGATCGGGCAGGCGCGGGGCAAGACGAGCCACGACCGAGTCCACGACGCGCCGCAACCAGCGCGCCGTGACGCCCGCTGTCAGTCCGTAGACCGGGACGATGCGATTGGTGTGGAGCTGCTGACGCTCGAGCGGCTCCCATTCGGGAGCATTCATCGTCAATCGGCCGAGGTATTGGTCCACACGACCGGACAAGGCAACGGCGCGGCCCGGCGGCAGCTGGTTGGCGATCCACGGCTGGTTGAACCAGGTGACGCGCAGCGAGCCGGTGCCGTCGCTGACGACACACTCCACGATCTTCATCTGGCCGCCGCGGACGGATCGGACGTCGATGGACTCCACGGTCCCAATGACGGTCACGTCCTCACCGTACCAAAGGCGGTGGATGGTCTTGAGCTGGCTGTAGTCGTCGTATCGCCGCGGCAGATACCACAGAAGATCTTCGAGCGTCTCCAGCCCCAGCCTAGCGAGCGTCTTGGCCGACTTGGGACCGATGCCCGGCACGGTGGTCAACGGCGCCCGGAGTGCGGGCGGGGGCCCGGTGGGGCGATCCGCTGTGGCGGGCGGAAGCTCCGTGTCGCCCGGTTCTTCTTCGACGTCTGGGCCCGGCCCGCCGGCCGGTCCTTGCTTGTCGGCGGCGTCGGTTTCAGATGGCGCAGCCGCAGCCTGAGTCGTGGCGCGGTTCACAGCGAGGGACGCTGGCATCGGTTCGAAGCCGGCAAACTCGCCTCCGAGGCGCTTCCACAATCCTGAGAGCGATTCCTGGCGTGAAGCCGTCGAAAGGCCCTGATAGTCGCGCAGCCGGGCTTCGATGGCCTGCACCAGCGCCGGAGGCATGCCCTCAGCGACGGCCTCGGCCTTCCACGGCTCGATCATCCGCTCGAGTCCGCCCAACACGGCGCGATTGTCGAAGCCTCGTTCCGCCTCGAGCTTGAGGATCTTGGCGAGCTTGTCGATGGCAGCGGTCAAGGCAGCAGTCCCGTTACGCCCAGGCTACCTGGGCCGACATGCGCGCCGATGACCGTCGTCACATCCACTACAAGCGGAGGCTCGGATGAGACCGCGGCCGGCAGGCGAGACGCGAATTCACGAGCTTCGTCTTCAATGGCGGAATGCATGACCCCCCAACGCTGGACGGGTGCCCAATGGGAGGCCAGGGCCAGCAACTCGTCGATCCCGCGGTGGCGTGACCGGAACTGCCCTATCCGACGAACGACGCCGTCGGCAATATCCAGCAGCAGCCGCACGTGGAGGATGTTCCCCAGGCTCGCGGTGAGCCAGCCGACTCGCCCGCTGCGGCGCAAGTACTCCAGGCTGTCGATCAATGCAATGGTGCGCACGCGCTGCCTGGCATTTTCGACGGTTTCCAGCACCGCCTGAAGGCTCGACCCGTGGCGTATGGCGCGGGCGGCCTCCAGGACGGGAAATCCGATCCCAAGCGACACCTGTCCGGTGTCGACGACATGCACTCGATCGCCGAACCGCCGCGCCGCCTGCACGGCGATGTCGTGCAGCCCGCTGAGCTTTCGCGTCAGGTGAACCGAGATCACGTGCACCGCTCCGCCGGCGAAGAGGCGCTCATAGACCGATTCGAAGGCCTGCAGCGAGGGTGAGGCAGTCGTCGCCGGATGAAGGAGGCCGGGCAGGCGGCGGTAGAAGTCCTCGCGGGTCAAATCGCCCCCGTCGACGTAGGCTTGCCCGTCCATGATGACCACGGCCGGCACGACTTCCACCCCTTCCGCCGCGGCCAGGTCGGGCGGAAGATCCGAAGCGCTGTCCGTCACCAGGCCGATCGCATCGCTCATTGACGTCCGGTTTCGCGCTCGAGGGCGACCACGCCCACGCTGTTCAGGCCGATGAGCGTCGCCACCGACGGGCCATAGCTCGAAACGGAGAGGCGCGTGCCGGGATGCATGGCGTGCAGGCGCTCGACGATCAATGCGCTCTCGTCGGTCATGTCCGAAGTGTTCTGCAATACCGCCAGATGCTCGAGCTCGGAGAATTCTCCCACGAACTCGACCAGCTTCTCCAGCGCTCTCGGCCTGGAACGAACCTTTTCCATGGGCAGCAACTTTCCGTCTTCCATCGTCAGGAAGGGGATGATTCCGAGCATGTTGCCCAGCACGGCCTGAGGCCGGCTGACCAGACCGCTGCGCTCGAGGTAGATCAGATCATCGACGAACAACACAACGTACAGCCGCGGAACCATGCCGCGCACGATCCGGACGACTTCGTCGAATTCCTTGCCGGCCGCAACCGCTTCGGCCGCCGCTTCGACCAGAAGGCCGAGCCCGGCCGAAAGGGATTGCGAGTCGACAATCTGAATGTTGCACCGACCCAGGAACTGCTGGCTGGCGGCGCGGGCGTGGTCGACGGTCGGGGCCAGGCGCGAAGACGCATGAATCGAAATGATCTGGTCCGTCGAGGCCTGCAACTGACCATAGATCTCGGCCATGCGCTCCATCGACGGCGACTCGGCCAACGGGAACCCCTGGCAATTCTGAAAGAGGTCGGCCAGCGAGGCGATCTCGTCGTGCGGGCTCTCCTCCCATGCCTCCATCCGGCAGCGGAGGGTCATGGGCGCGATGGCGATGGCGTGCCGCTCCAGTAGGCCAGGCGTGGTGAAGCGAACCGTTGAATCGGTGACGATACGTATTCGCGACATGGTCACTCAAGAGAAAGGATCAAAGGGTAATGTGGCTGGCCGCCTTCGTGGACCTCGACCTCGAGCTGGGGCCAGGTTTCGCGGATCCGGTTGGCCAGGCGGTTGGCTTCCATGGGCGTCAGATTCATCCCGTAGTACGCAGCCAGGATCTCCGCCTGCGCCGCGCCGGCTTTGTCGAGCAGGGAAAGCAGGGTGAGCTCCAGGTCGTCGCCGGAGGCGACCAGGCGGCCGTCCAGCAGTCCGATGACCTGTCCTTCGCGGGCGGGGACGCCGTCGATCTCGACGTTGCGCGTGGCCATGGTGATCTCACAGGTGCGGACGTGATGCAGGGCCTCCTCCATCGCCGCCGCCACCTGCGCCGGATCACCGTTCGGGTCATGCGCCATCATGGCCGCTACGCCTTGAGGCGCGGAGGCCGTGGCGATGACGCGGACGTGCTTGGGGGTCAGATCGGCCACCTGACGTGCGGTCATCACGATATTGCCGTTGTTGGGCAGGATCAGCACCTCGTCTGTGGGCAAGGCCTCCAGGGCGTTGAGGAGATCCTGCGTGCTCGGGTTCATCGTCTGCCCGCCTTCGACGATCGAGGCCACCCCCAGGCTTCCGAAGATGCGGGAAAGGCCCGCTCCCGGGCTGACGGCAACCACGGCGATCTGCCCCGGTTCGACCCGTGCCAGCCGCAGCGGCGTCGTCGGCCCCGTCCGGCGAACGCCCGATGTCTGCTCCATCAAGTTTTCGATGTGAACGTTCGTGATCGTCCCCAGGCTTTCGACATACTGGATGGGCTCGAACTGAGTCTTGTCGGGCACGTGGATGTGCATGCGGTAAATGCCGTCGCCCTCGCCGACCTGGATCGAGGTGCCCATCTCCTGCAGGCGGCCGTAGAACGCCGGCAGGTCCATTTCCGCATCAGGCCGAAAATCGACGACGACTTCCCAGTCCTGGCCGGGCTCGACGGACTCGGCGACATCGGCCAGGGCCAGGGCGCTCAGAGGTTGAATCGAGACCATCGGTCGGTCCAAAGGCAGCCGGTAAGCCGCCCGGAGCATCCCTTCCAGAATGAAGAACAGTCCCTTCCCACCCGAGTCGACCACGCCGGCGTCCTTGAGGACGGGCAGGAGCTCCGGTGTGCGCTCGACCGACTCCTCAGCGGCGCGAACCGCGGCCTCGAGCACTTCGAGCCCGGATCCGGCGCCGGCCTTCAGCGCGTTTTCTGCCCCCTCGGCGACATCTTTCGAAACGGTAAGGATCGTGCCCTCAACGGGGCGGACGACACCCTTGTAGGCTGTGTCACGCGCCTCGGCCAGGGCTGCGACCAGCCCGGCCGCGTCGACAGCGCCGCGTTGGTCCAAGGATCGTGCGAAACCGCGCCACAGCTGGGAGAGGATGACGCCGGAGTTGCCCCTGGCGCCCATCAGAGCCCCGTGGGCGAGGGCGTGCGCGATCCTGCCCACCGACCGATCGCTGAGGTTCTCGATTTCCGCCCACGCCGCCTGCATGGTCAGGGTCATGTTGGTGCCGGTGTCTCCATCCGGCACGGGGAATACATTGAGGGCGTTGACCACCTGGGCGTTGGTCCGCAACCAGTTCAGGCCCGCCCCGGTCAGAAGGCGCAAGAGCAAGCCATCCAGCACGCGGTAGCGTTCCAGCAGCTGGTAGCGCAGCTTGGGTTCGACCTGGGGTTCGGTGAAATCCATTGCGTGCCTCGCCCTCAGTCGGGATTGCTGATCCGCAAGTCCTGAACGTGCACGTGGACGGCCGCCACCGGCATGCCCAGCGCGCGCTCCACCTGGTATTGAACGGTGTGGGCGACGCTGGCGGCCACGGCCGAGATGCGCGTCCCGTACTCGATGACCACGTACAGATCGATGACGATTTCATCGCCCGCCGTCCGGATTTCCACGCCGTGGCGAGGATCGCGCACCACCAGGCCCGCCAGCCCGTCCAACACGTTCTTGGAGGCCATGCCCACGACCCCATAGGATCGCAGGGCGGCCTGGGCGGCGATGGTGGCTATCGCCCGAGGGGTGATGACGATGCGGCCTTGCAGCGTCGGTTCATCCGTCATGCCTCAACCTCGTCGCCGCCTGCGCCGGCGGTAGCCGCGGGCGGATAGTGTGTTATCATTGCCTGCTCATTCATTGAACAGACGAGAGGATACACGGATCATGGCGAAGTGCGCTCATTGCGGCAAAACCACCACCTTCGGGCACAACCGAAGCTTCTCGATGCGGGCCACCCGGCGCAAGTTCGAGCCGAATCTGCAGCGCGTGCGCGTGCTCGAGTCCGGCCGGCTTGTTCAAAAGACGCTCTGCGCGAAGTGCATCAAGCGATTGGCCCGCGCCTGAGACGTCCATTCCTGTTTCGACGCACTACGGGGCCGCCTTCGGGCGGCCCCGCGGCTTAACGACCTGCCGGCGGGGATTCCAGAGCGGCTCGAAGGGCCCCTACGCCGGCTGGAATGCCTTCCGGGTGACCGAAGATCGCCTTCGCCGCAACAAACGCTTCAGCCCCGGCCTGAGCGGCCCGCCTGGCTGTCTCGGCGTTGATCCCGCCATCGACCTCAATCCAGGCTTCGGATCCCGCCCGATCTCGAAGCGCGCGCACGCGAGCAATCTTGTCGATCGTCCCTTCGATGAAAGTCTGGCCCGACGCGCCCGGATTGACGCTCATGACAAGGATCAGATCGAGCACCGGCAGCACTTCTTCGAGGGAGCTCACGGGCGTGCCCGGGTTGAGCGACACGCCGGCCTTGAGGCCCATGCCGCGTATCGTCTGCAACGTCCGGTAGAGGTGAGGGCAGGCTTCGACGTGGACTGTCAGCCCGTTCGCCCCAGCCTCGGCAAACGCCTCCAGCATCGTATCGGGGTCGTCCACCATGAGGTGCACGTCCAGCGGCTTTCGGGTGGACCGGCGGCAAGCCTCGACGACGACCGGTCCTGTGGTGATGGCCGGGACGAAATGCCCGTCCATGACATCCACGTGGATCCAGTCGACGCCCGCCGTGTCCGCCTGCTCGATATCGGAGGCCAGGTGGCCGAAGTCCGCTGCCAGGATGGAGGCCGAGATGACCGGGGTTTCGCGCTTCACAAGCGAATCTTACCGTCGCGCCTCCCAATTGACAAGCCACGCAACCCTCCAGGGGCATCCGGGGTTAGTCCATTCAAGGTCTCGGAATCGGCAACATCTCCATGTCTGGTAGACTCCAGGTTGTCCGCCCCAGCTTGTAGGGGGGATGTAAGGTTGAGGGGGGTGCCTCCCGGGGGATACTGGGCGGGGGGGCGACACCCGAGAGCTGGAGGTGACCTTTCCGGGTGCCGCGATCCCGGCACGGCTCGAGGCCGGTCGCCCGCACAAGCTATCGATCTGCGGGACTTATCTTTCGACTACGGGCGACGCCATGAGCTATCGGCCGGCGATATTGACAGCGGACACTCACCGGGCGTACCTCGGCCAGTCTGAGGACCCACGCCGCGGCGCGGGTCTACCTTCCCCGGCCCCCACACTTCCATGAGCGTCTTTCGTTCCCGTCCGCCGGCGCGCAACGACACGCCTCCCAACGGTGAGATGGAGCCCACGGGTGACCTGTGGACTCAGCTCGAGCACCTGCGTTCCGTCTTCCGCATGACCGCCGCGCTCAACGCCACCCTGAACTACGAGCGCGTGCTCGACATGTCGCTGGATGCCGGCGCGGCTGCGCTGACCCAAACCGGACATACCGATCCAAGGCTCGTGTGCGTCCTTCTGCTCTTCGATGCCGATCAGCTGCGGATTGCCTCTTCGCGCGGGCTATCGGCACCCGACCAGAGGGCCACCCTGAGCGGCACCCGAGGCGTTCTCGAACGCGTCCTGACCACCGGCAACATGGAAGTCTTCCTCGACCCACGACGGGACGCGGAGCTGCAGCGTATTGTGGGGTTGCATACCTGCCGGGCGGCGGTGGTCATCCCGCTGGTGCTGGGA
>DASSGB010000131.1:0-5794 GCA_035693825.1 Anaerolineales bacterium | reverse complement strand
CGCCGAGGCGACCGCGCGCGAGCTCGAGGCGGCTTATCCGGCCTCCAGGCTGGCATCGCTCGTGGCTGAAGGCGGGATTGACCGAATCACGAATCACTAATCACGAATCACTACTCGTGATTAGTGATTCGTGATTAGGGCGAATGAGCTTCCTTCAGGCTAGTCCACGTTTGCTCGAGACGGCGTATGTTGCGGCGCAGAGCGCGCTGGCGCCGGTACGGCGTTGGCTGCGCCCCGGCGGGAACGTCGAGCGTCTTTTCGTTCTCGGCGAGCGGCTGACCAAAGGCCCCGTCTTCGATTGCCGCATGTGCGGACAGTGCGTTCTGCATCAGACCGGCATGACCTGCCCCATGACCTGTCCCAAGGAATTGCGCAACGGGCCGTGCGGCGGCGTGCGAGCGGATGGAGGCTGCGAGGTCAAGCCCGAGATGACCTGCGTTTGGCTGGAGGCCTGGGAACGTTCGAGGAAAATGCCTCGCTTCGGAAACGACATTCGACGGCTCCAGCCGCCGGTCGACCGGCGACTGCAGGACACCAGCGCCTGGATCAACGAAGCCATCGGACGGACGGGAGTGCCCACCGGATGGAGCGCATAATCCCTGCACTTACCTCGACTCCGCCGGCTGAGGCGCAGAGATGACCCCTGCGCCTACCGAAACTCCGCTAGATGGGGCGCAGGGATGACCCCTGCGCTTACCTCGACTCCGCTAGATGAGGCGCAGGGGTGACCGCCGAATCGCGCCTGGAACGCGTGCTCCGATCCGGGCGTTTCGCCGTCACGGCCGAGCTGAACCCGCCCGACAGCGCCGATCCTCACGCGGTGTACGATCGGGCCCTGGTCCTGGCTTCGGTGTGCGACGCCATCAACGCCACGGATGCTTCGGGGGCCAACGTGCACATGTCGTCCGTGGGCATGTGCGCGCTGCTGACGCGTGCCGGGTACGAGCCGGTCATGCAGGTCTCGTGTCGCGATCGAAATCGGATCGCCATCCAGGGAGACCTGCTGGGCGCGGCGGCCATGGGCGTGCGCAATGTATTGTGCCTCACCGGCGACGGCGTCCAGGCCGGCGATCAGCCCGAGGCCAAGCCGGTTTTCGACCTCGACTCGATCTCGCTGTTGCGCGCGGCTCGCATGTTGCGCGACGAAGGCCATTTCCTGAGCGGCCGGACTCTGGAGACTCGTCCGCCCTTCTTCCTGGGGGCGGCCGAGAATCCCTTCGCTCCGCCCTACGATGTCCGGCCGCTGCGGATGGCCAAGAAAATCGAGGCCGGGGCGCAGTTCTTCCAGACGCAATTCTGCTTCGATGTGGCCCGGCTGCGCGAGTTCATGGCCGCCGTACGCGATCTGGGGCTGCACGAGAAGGCGTTCATCATCGTCGGCGTGGGCCCGTTGCGGTCGGCGCGCGCCGCCGAGTGGACGCGGACGCACGTGCCCGGAGTGGTCATCCCCGACGAGATCGTGCGACGGCTGCGCGCGGTTCCCGCGGATCGTCAGGCGGAAGAGGGCAAACGCCTGTGCATCGAGATCATCCAACAGGTCCGGCAGGTGGAAGGCGTTCGCGGCGTCCATGTGATGGCCTATCGACAGGAGGAGCTGGTGGCGGAGATCATCGAGACGGCCGGGTTGCTGCCCAGGCGCGCCGTCGCCAATGAGCGGGTCCTGCCGGCGCAGGAGACGACTCTCTGATGGAAACGGTCCTCACCTCACCGACGAAGGAAGTCATCATCGGCCCCGACCGTCCGTTTGTGATCATCGGCGAACGGATCAACCCCACCAATCGCAGCCGCCTGGCGGCCGAGATGGCCTCCGGCAACTTCGAGCGGGTTCAGGCGGATGCGCTAGCTCAGGTGGCTGCGGGGGCGCATTTGCTCGACGTCAATGCCGGGATCCCACTGGCCGACGAGCCGGCGATCCTGGCCGAGGCCATCCGGGTCCTCCAGGCCTTGGTGGACGTGCCCCTGTGCATCGACTCGTCCATCATGGCCGCCCTCGAGGCCGGCCTGGCGGCGTATCAAGGCAAGCCCCTGGTGAACTCGGTCACCGGCGAGGAGGAGCGCCTCGAGCGGGTCCTTCCGCTGGTGAAGAAGCACGGCGCGGCGGTGATCGGTGTCTCCAACGATGAGACCGGCATCTCGGAGGACCCCCAGGTGCGCTTTGCGGTGGCCAAGCGCATCGTGGAGCGCGCCGAGGCGATGGGCATTTCCCGCCAGGATGTGCTGATCGATCCCCTGGTGATGCCCATCGGCGCGATGCGCAGCGCGGGCCCATCGGCCTTCGCCATCCTGCGGCGCATCCGCGACGAGCTGGGCGTCAACACCGTGTGCGGTGCCTCCAACGTCTCCTTCGGCCTGCCGGACCGGGTGACGCTCAACGCCACCTTCCTGACCATGGCCATCGCCTCGGGCCTGACCTCGGCCATCACCAATCCGATGGAGGAGCCGATCCGCAAGGCGATCCTGGCCGCGGACGTCATGATGGGCCGCGATGAGAATTGCGCCACCTGGTTGGAGGCCCATCGCGTGGCGACGACCGGCACCGAAGATCGCGCCGCCCGGCGCGATCGGCGCCGGCGGGAAGCGGCGGGCGGCCCTTCCACCTAGCACGACGACTTCTTCCATGGGCGCGACCCGGAGCGGCGAGGCCTGTATAGCCTGATGAGGAGAACCTCATGACGGCGCGCGGCCTCTTTCCGCTTCTGGCTATCTCCCTGGCGGCGACCCTCGCCTGTGGGCGAGCGACGCCATTCCCCACGGCCACGCTCGAGGACTCGACCGCCACGCGGGCGGTCGAGTCAGCCCCCGTACCTTCGGACTATCAGCCGATCTACGAGAGCCTTTCCGAGGCGCTGGCCGTGTGGGAGGCGCGCCTGGCGGACATGGAACCGGTGGCCGGCAATACCGTCTTCGGCGCCGAGCTGCCCGTGGCGAACGGCAACCGAGGCGCGGCTCTTCTGCAACCAGCCACCATGGACGGAGTCCGCGTGTACCTCGACCGCTTGCAGGAGCTGGGCGTGGGCGGGGTGTCGGTGGCGATCTCGGACCCGCTGCTCTGGCCGGACTACCCGGAGGCGGACGCGTACGCAGCGTTCTTTGCTGACGTCGCGGATGAGGTTCGCGCCCGCGACATGAAGCTGCTGGGGGAAACGGGACCGGCGTTTTCGGGCACGGCCTTCTCCAGTATCACCTTCAACTGGGAGAGTGTGACGCTCGAAGAATACTGGGAGAACCGCCGCGCGCAGTTGGTGCGCATCGCCCGGGAGGTCCGCCCGGATTATCTGTCGATCGGGAGCGAGCCGGGCACGGAAATGATGCTGACCGGCTTCTCGTTCAGCGTGGATGAGCACCTGGCATTCGTCAGGGAAGCCTCCGAAGCCGTCGGACAAACGGCGGGCGTGCTCGTCGGATCGGGATCGGGCACATGGGAAAATCCGGAGTATGCCCGGCGGCTGGCCAACGAGCCTTCCCTCGACTTCATCGGACTGCACATCTACCCGCTGTCGAACGGGATTCACGACTACCTGCAGCGAGCAGCCGACGCGGCGGAGGTGGCGCGTGCGGCCGGAAAACGAATCGTCCTGGGCGAGACGTGGCTGTACAAAGCGACGCCCGAGGAACTACGGCGAGGGATGGACTACTCCGAGATCTACGCCCGCGACGCCTACCGTTTCTGGGAGCCGCTCGACGTCCGGTATGTCCGGCTGATCGCCGGGTTGTCCCGAGCCTGGGGGATCGAGTATGCCTCGTTCTTTTGGTCGGGCTTCTTCTTCGACTATCTGGACTACGACGAGAGTCTGCCGCGTCTCGGTTTGCCCGCTCTCTTGCAGCGGTTGAACCGAGAGCAGGCGGACAGCATTGCAGCGGGGTCGTGGTCGGGGACGGGGCGTGCTTACCAGGAGGCCATTCAGGTGGTCCGTGGTGAGTGATGAGTGGTCAGCCGCGCCCTGGAAGAGCAATGGCAAATCGAAACTAGAATTCCGCCGCCGCCGGCACCACCTCGCGCCCGAGGACTTCCAGAAGCCCCAGGTTGTGAACTTCCGGGACGGTGAACATGAAGTGCTGGATCCCGGCGCTCGCCAGCCCCTGGCAGGTGGAAATGACGTCCTTGATGGACGAGCGTGACCTGGTGAGCTCGATGTGGCCCAGCGCGGTCCGTTCGATGTCCTCGTAGGGCCGGCCGATCTCGTCGCAGTGGCGATGCAGGACGTCAAGTTTCCGGCGGACGAGGCGCAGATCGTCCGCGAACACGTTGCACGCATCGCCGTACTGAGCAACCAGCCGCAGGGTCTTTCTCTCACCCTCGCCGCCGATGAGGATCGGAGGGTGAGGGCGGGTCAGCGGCTGCGGCGAGCTGATGGGTTCCTCCAGGTGCAGATGCTGGCCGCGGTGGGGCGTGCGGCTGCCGGACCACATCTGATGCGCAACCTGCAGCGCCTCCTCGAGCAACTCGAAGCGCGTCCGGGTTGATGGAAACGGCACGCCCAGGGCCAGGGCCTCGCGCTCGAACCAGGCAACGCCGATGCCGAAGTAGGACCGGCCGCCGGTCAGGACATCGATCGTCGTGGCGGTCTTGACCAGGATGCCCGGGTAGCGATAGACCACGCCGGTCACCAGAGCGCCGAGACGAATGCGCCTGGTGACGGCCGCAAGATAACCCAACGTGGCGTAGGCCTCGAGCATTGGATCGTCGACCTCGCCGAACCCCTCGATCTGGAAGAAGTGATCCATGGTCCACAGGCTGGCCAGTCCCGATTCCTCTGCGGCGCGGGCGATGTTCGCCAGGGTTTCGGCAACGTTGCCGGGGCTTCCCGGCCAGTCGAAACGTTCGATCTGGAGACCGAGTTTCATGGTCTTGTCCCCGTCCAGAGAGAATAGGCACCTGGCTCCGCGCCGCACGCGGAGCGGAGCTGACCTGGCACGGAACAATATGACCGAAGGCTCGATCGAGTCAAGTGCCAAGGCCGGGCTGGATGCCGCTCCGGTCGATAAGGGACTGGCCGGGTAATCTATTCAATTTGTGACATACGACGAGACGCAAAGTGTCACATTGGACTGACCGTCGGAAACGCCGCCTCGCTAGAATGATCAAGACGCCCGTGGGTTGCCAGCCATGCCTGAGCTCGATTCCCGCCAGGCGGCCATACTTTCGGTGTTGCTGCGGTCTCCCCGAGCCTTTGCTTCCCACGAGCTCGGAACACGTCTGGGCCTCTCTCCCCGCGTAGTTCGTTATAACCTCCCGATGATTCGCCGCTGGGCTACGCGCTATGGGGCTCGCCTGAGCGTGGAGCCGAAACGCGGCGTCGAGTTGGTAGTTGACGACCCGCGCCGCTCGTTGATGTCGAAGGAGCTGGAGGGGGCCGGGCATCCTCTTTCGGTTTCCCCTCGGGAGCGTCATCAGCTCCTGCTCTTCTTCCTTCTGTCGGCCAAAGGACCCCTCACGCGCTCTCAGCTGGAGGAACGGCTCCCTGTATCGCTCGCGACGCTTTCCCGAGACCTCACGTGCGTCGAACCGTGGCTGTCTGGCTTCCGGCTAGCCGCGGAGCGGAGGCCACGACTGGGGATAAGTGTCAGAGGTGAAGAAGAGGATCGCCGCAGGGCGCTTATCACCCTCGTGCTGGGGGCCGATGTCGACGGTCTCCTGCTTCACCTCGCCCTGTGGGGAAAGGCGCCCTCATCGAGAGATTTGCTGCTCGAGCACCCGTTCAATGGCGTCCTGGTGCGCGAGCTCACCGACTGGGGGCTCGATGTCGCCTGGCGATACATCTCGCGCGTCGAAACAGCTCTGCAACGGCACTTC
>DASSGB010000130.1:0-10621 GCA_035693825.1 Anaerolineales bacterium | reverse complement strand
ACGCAGCGCGTCCAACCAGCGGGTCATATCCGCCTCGATTTCCCTCGCCGCGAGGATCGATCCCACCTTTGAGCGGTCTAACACTGCCAGGAGATCGTCCACAAGCGATTCGCTGTTCGTCCGGACCAACTCGCCGCCCACACTGGTGAGACTCGCCTCAAACCGTTCGAGGGGAGATTTGCCGAGCGCCATACTCGCCGCATCCTTCGACAAGCTCGGGATGCGGCTCTGTGGTGGTGCTTCCTGAGTCGTTTCCGCTGCGCGGCGAACGGACGGCACGACCAGACTCGGCCATCGGGAACGGAATGGCACCGAAGCGAAAGCCGGGAACGCGCGCCGGCGAGTCCAGGTTGCCAGCGGCGGAGGCAGCCAGCGAATCCAGCCGGACGTTCTCGGCAGCAGCCGCATGCTCATCGCCGCCAGGCGTTGGGCGAGGCGATAACGCCCGGGCGAGGTCATGACCCATGTGAAGACGCGCATGGCCGAGCTTTTCCAGATGCCGGCGCGAGGACTCGCCTCGTGATGGGCGTTTCGCACTCGCAGGAGAAGGCCGGGGAGATCGATATCGACCGGGCACGCCTCCCGGCACGCGCCGCACAGAGTCGAGGCCGAGGCCAAATGCCCGAACGCCGCCAGGCCAAACAACCCCGGCGACACGACCGACCCGATAGGCCCCGGATAGACGCTCCCGTACGCGTGGCCTCCCGCCTCTCGGTAAACAGGGCAGGCATTCAGGCACGCACCGCACCGGACGCACACAAGGGCTTCGGCGATCGCCGACTGGCGGAGGCGCAGACGCCCGTTGTCGATCAGAAGGATGTGCCGTTCGAGAGGCCCCTCCGCATCCCCACGTCTTCGTGGTGAGTGGAGCAGAGTCACGTAGCTGCTGATGTTCTGACCGGTTGCGGCCCGCGGCAAGACCTCGAGCATCCGGGCCAGATCGGACAGCGTCGGGACGAGCCGCTCCATGCCCATCAAGGCGATGTGGACCGGAGGCACGGTCGTCACGAAACGTCCGTTGCCCTCGTTCGTGATCAGGCACAGCGTGCCCGTCTCGGCCACGCCGAAGTTGACGCCGCTGATGCCGATGTCGGCTTCGAGGAACACTTTCCGGAGCGCCGCCCGGGCCGCGGCCGTCATCTCGCTCACGTCCGTGGTGAATGGCACGCCGAGCTTCTCGGACAGAGTACGTCCGACATCCTGACGTCGAAGGTGGATGGCGGGAGTGATGATGTGCGCCGGGGGCTCGTCCCTCAATTGCACGATGAATTCGCCCAGGTCCGTTTCGACGGCCCGGATGCCGGCTCGTTGGAGGGCAGCGTTCAGGCCGATCTCTTCGCTGACCATCGACTTGGACTTGGCCGCCAGCCTGGCTCCATGGGCGCGGGCGATGGCCACGACCTGACCGCATGCCTGGTCGGCGTCGGCGGCCACGTGAACCTGGAAGCCGTTGGCCTCCAGGTTCCGCCGAAATTCGGCCAGGAGATCGTCCAGGCGGTCGAGGCTCTCAGCCCGAATTCGCCGCGCCTCCCGCCGCGACTCCTGCGCGCCCGGAAGGGAGTCGAAAGCTGCCTCCCAAGCCGCCTTGCGGCGGTCGGCGTTGCGGTCGAGCGCCTCTTGCAGGGCCTCGTTCGCCAGGGCCGATCGGACCCGCGCCCGAAAGGTGGAGCTCACCCCAGCCCTCCGGCCTGCCCAGCGAGCAGTTGAGCGATGTGCAGGCAGCGCACGCCCGACTTCTCTCGGCGAAGAGCCCCTTCGAGATGCATCAGACAACTCACGTCCGCGGCGACCACAACCTCAGCTTTCGACTGGAGAATCTGATCCAGGCGCCGGTCCAGCATCGCCTCCGACAGCTCGGGCTGAGCCACGGCGAAGACCCCGCCGAATCCGCAGCACTCGGCCTCCAGCCAAACCGTCTCGAGGCCCAGAGCTTCGAGAAGCTCATGCGGTTGCCGGTCAACGCCGAGACCGCGCAGCAGGTGGCACGAAGGGTGGTAGGCGATGCGTCGGCCAGCAGCCGAGGGCCCCGGCAGGAAGGCCAGCCTTTCTCTCAGGTATTGGCTGAACTCCCAGGTTCTCGCGGCCAGGCCCCGAGCTCGTTCCAGCCAGGCAGGCTCCTCCCGGAATAGTTCCAGATATCCATGACGGATCATGTGGGCGCACGATCCGGAGGGGATGACGATGTCGCCGGTGAGCGATTCGAGACCGGCGATGGTCCGGCGGGCCATCCGCCTGGCCTCGGGCCACGAGCCGGCGTTGAAAGCCGGCTGGCCGCAGCAGGTCTGCTCCGGCCAGAAACGCACTTCGGCGCCGGCCGTTTGAAGTACGTGCACAACGGCCTCACCGACGTCCGGAAAGAGGGAGTCGATCAGACAGGTGACGAACAGGTTGGCGACGGGCACGCAGGGATTATGCCTCTGCCCGTTCGTTTCCGCCGCCGTGGTAAGATTCCCGGCAGCCACCCCCGGCTGCAGCCTCAGCCTTCGATGAGCGATCTGGACGCGTCGACACCCAACTCCTTCCACTTGCCGCGCCGACTGCGCCGGCTGCCCGATCTCGCCTACAACCTGTGGTGGACGTGGAACCCCAACGCCGAGACGGTGTTCCGGCGCATCGATCCGGAAGTCTGGGAGACCGTGGCCCACAACCCGGTGACGTTCCTGCGCAAGGTGTCACGCTCGTCGATGACCGCCGCCACGCGCGACCTTTCGTACCTGGAACATTACGACGAGGTCGTGCGCGCATTCGACGAATACATGTCTTCCGCCGAGGAGGCCTGGTACCCACAGAACCACGCCGAGAAGATGGCCAGCCCGATCGGCTACTTCTCGACCGAATTCGGATTGCACGAGTCGCTGCCCATCTATGCCGGCGGTCTGGGTGTCCTCTCGGGCGATCACCTGAAGGAAGCCAGCGATATTGGCCTGCCTCTGGTCGCCATGGGGTTCCTTTACACCCAGGGCTACTTCAAGCAGCACATCACGGAAGACGGCTGGCAGGAATCGCTGTATGCCTCTCTCGATTTCAATGATCTTCCCGTCCATCCGGTGTTGGACCGTGAGGGCGCGCCGCTCACCGTCGCCGTCGACCTCCCCGGCCGGGTGGTCCAGGCTCACCTGTGGCGGATTCAAGTCGGGCGCGTCCCGCTGTTCCTGCTAGACAGCAACGTCCCGGCCAATGCCCCGATCGACCGCGACCTGACGGCTCGCCTGTACACCAGCGACATGGAGCTGCGATTGGCGCAGGAAGTGTTGCTGGGCGTGGGCGGGGTGCGCGCGCTGCGAGCGCTCGGCTACAACCCGGCCGTCTGGCACATGAACGAAGGCCACTCGGCGTTCCTGTCCCTGGAGCGACTCCGCGAACTCGTCGCGGCGGGCAACACCTTCGCCGCCGCGCAGGAAAAGGTGCGGCGCAGCACGATCTTCACCACCCACTCGCCGGTGCCGTCCACCCACGACGAATTCCCGCTGTGGATGATCGACAAGTACTTCGGATCCTTCTGGCCCGAGCTCGGCCTCGACCGCGAGGCCTTTCTCGATCTGGCGCGCAACCGCCAGGCGTGGGGCGAGACGTTCAATATGGCCATCCTGGCCATCCACACCTCGGAGCAGCTCAACGGAGTCTCCGAGCTGCACGGGCGCGTCGCCCGCCGCATGTGGGCCTTCCTGTGGCCCGATCGCCCGCCGGACGAAGTGCCCATCCGGCACATCACCAACGGCATCCACACCCACACCTGGCTGGCGCCGCTGATGAAACAGCTTTTCGACCGGCACCTGCCGCGCGACTGGGAAGAGCGACTGGATGACCCGGAGGTCTGGAAGAAGGTCGAAGACATTCCCGATCCGGACTTGTGGCTGACGCGGCGCCGGCTCAAGCGCCGGTTGCTGGCCGTCATGCGCGAGCGCGCCCGTCGCCAGTGGGCGGCCCTCCGCTTCCACCCGGTCCAGGTCATCGCCTCCGGCGTCCTGCTCGATCCTGACGCCCTGACCATTGGTTTCGCCCGGCGCTTCGCGACCTACAAGCGCGCCGGGCTTCTTTTTCACGATTTCGACCGTCTGCTCCGGCTGGTGCAGGACACGCGCTATCCGGTGCAGGTGATCTTTGCCGGCAAGGCCCATCCCGCCGACGAACCCGGCAAACGCCTGATCCAGGAGGTCTACAACCGGATCAAACGCGCCGAGACCGGCGGCCGGTTGGTCTTCATCGAAGACTACGATCTTTCGATCGCCCGCTACCTCGTCCAGGGTGTCGACGTTTGGCTCAACACGCCCCGCCGCCCCAACGAAGCCTCGGGAACCTCGGGCCAGAAGGCGGCCCTCAACGGCGCGCTCAACCTGTCGGTTCTCGACGGCTGGTGGCGCGAGGGATTCAACGGACGGAACGGGTGGGCCATCGGGCAGGATGTCGATCCTCTCGACGGCGACGCGCAGGACAACACCGATGCCAGCGCTCTCTACGACTTGCTGGAGAACGTCGTTGTGCCTCTCTACTACGTCGAGCGCTCGGCCGACAATTTGCCGGGCGAATGGCTGGGCATGGTGAAAGACTCGATCCGCAGCCTGGCCCCCGCCTTCAGCATGCGACGGATGGTCAAGGACTACATCCGTCAGATGTACCACCCGGCCGAGCTCATTCCGCAGGAAGCCTGACCAAGGCGCGCGCGTGACGCTGGCCATCGATCCCGCCTGGCTCCCGCTGGTGATCTTTCTCCTGCGGGTGGTCGACATGAGTCTCGACACCCTGCGGGTGTTGTTCGTTGTTCGCGGTCGCCGCGCCGCCGTCTGGTTTCTTGGCTTCAGCCAGTCGGCAATCTGGGTGGCGGCCATCACCTCTGTGCTGGCCAACCTGGACAATGTCTGGAATCTCCTGGCCTATGCCGGTGGCTTCGCTACCGGCACGCTGCTGGGCATGCTCATCGAAGAACGATTGGCCCTGGGGCACGGCCACGTGCGAGTGATTTCCGCGTCGCAGGGCCCGCTGCTGGCGCGCACCCTGCGCGACGCCGGCCATGCCGTCACCGAGCTCACCGGGCGCGGCCGCGATGGGGCCGTTTCGGTGCTCAGCGCCAGCGTGCGCCGGCGCGAACTGGAACGCCTGCTGCGCCTGGTCGGCGGCGTGGATCCCTCGGCCTTCGTGACCGTCGAAGAAGTCCGCCCTCTTCGGCGCGGCCACTGGCGCTCCTAGGGCCCCCGATGCCTCTCTCCGTGGCTGTGCCCCTGGGCATCTTCCTGCTGAGGACTCTCAACCTGACGCTCTCGACGGCGCGCACGCTGGCGGTCGTCCGGGGGCGATACACCTCGGCGTGGATCCTCGGGTTCCTCGACTCGTTGATGTTTGTCGTGGCCACGGTCGGGGTCTTCCAGGATCTCGCCAATCTGTGGTCGCTCCTGGCGTACGCCCTTGGCTACGCCACCGGCAGCCTGGTCGGGATGGTGCTTGAAGCGCGTTTCGCCCCTGGCCATGCTCTGCTGCGGATCTACAGCCAGGAACACGGCCCTGCGCTTGCGGGCGCGCTGCATCAGGCCGGGTACGGCGCCACGGAACTTCCCGGGCGCGGTGCATCGACGAGCCTGGTGTTGAGCTACATCCCGCGGCGCCAGGCAGACAGGGTGGCGCGCCATCTGGCGTCGATCGATCCCGAGTGTCGCGTCACCGCCGAAGACGTTCTGCAGTTGCGCGGAGGCTGGAGGACGTAAGGGCGGGAGGAACCCCCACCCTAACCCTTCGCGAAGCATCCCGTAGCGAAGCGGAGGGACCCCCCTTTCAGGGGGAGGGAAGGAAATCCCGTAGCCGCAGGCTTCAGCCTGCGCCCTCTCGTTGGTGAGGATTCATAACGGCCGAGGATCCACCCTCACCCTACCCTCCCCCTGAAAGGGGGAGGGAATACCTCCACTCGCCCAACGGTCTTTGGGCAGCGGACTTCGCTTCAAGTCCCCGGTAGGGTCATTGTGATTGAGATTCCCGGCGGCAAATCACCGCGCGGTTTGCGGCGCCTACGGCCCGCAGGTATAATCCCGCCACCACGGGTCGGCGGGACCGGGTAGAAAAGGCCGCATGGCTGTCAAGGGCAACCTGCGCGACTTCAACGTCACGCAGCTCCTCAACCTGATCAACCTGGCCCGCAAGACGGGCACGCTCACGATTGAAGGTCCCTCCGAAGCGGCCTGGGTCTCCTTTCGAGACGGAAAACTGATTTACGCCCAGCTCGGCAGCGAGGACGGCTCGCTCAGCGGCATTCTGGCCCGCAGCGGCAAGCTCAGCGCCAAACATTTGCAGGTCATCCGCACCAACGCCGGCGACAAGAACGACAAAGAGCTTGGGCTGTTGCTCATCAACGCCGGCTATATGAGCCAGCAGGACATCCTGGCCGGCATCCGCCAGTACATCCTGGATATCGTCTACCGCCTTTTCTCCTGGGCCGAGGGCTACTTCCGCTTCGACAACGACGTCCTGCCTCCGGAAGACCGCATCACCCTGCGCCTCGATCTCGAGAACATCATCATGGAGGGCACACGCCGGGTCGAGGAACTGGAGCAGCTCCAGGAGGAGCTGCCCAACCTGGAAATGGCCCTGACCTTCGTCGAGCGCCCGGGAGCCAACATCCGCGACGTCAACTTGAACGTGCAGGAGTGGAAAGTCGTCTCGTACATCAATCCCAAGAACACCATCCGCCAGATCGGCCGGGCCAACAAGATGAGCGACATGGAGATACGCCGGATCGTGTACGGCCTGCTCCAGGCCGGCCTGGTGGAGGTCGTCCGCCCGGAGGGCATGCCCCTCCCGCCGCAGGCCCGCCAGCTTCCGCCGGTCGACAAGCGCCAACAGACCTCGCTGGTGGAACGCCTGATCAAGCGCATCCGGACGATGTAGCCGAGGGTCAGCCATGCAAACCGTCAAGATGGTCGTAACCGGACCGTTCAATGCAGGCAAGACCCAGTTCATCCAATCGGTGAGCGAGATCGACGTCGTCTCCACCGAGCGCAAGATCAGCACCGAGGCCGAGCGCGTCAAGGAAACCACAACCGTCGCCATGGACTTCGGCCGCATCACCGTCGACGATGATCTGGTCCTGTACCTGTTCGGCACGCCGGGCCAGAAGCGGTTCGACTTCATGTGGGAGATCCTGTCGGAGGGCATGCTGGGCTTCATCGTCATGGTGGACTCGTCCCGGCCGGAGACGTTCCGCGAAGCCAAGGGCATCCTCCAGACCTTCCGGGCCTACGCGCCGACGCCCTACGTCGTGGCCGCCAACAAACAGGACAAGGAAGACGCGTGGAGCGTCGAGGACCTGCGCATCGCCTTGCGGCTCGACAGCAAGGTCAAGATGCTGCCGTGCATCGCCGGCGACAAGGAATCGGTCAAGAAGGTTCTGCTCGAGCTGCTCTACAGCATCCTCGAGGAGATGAAGGGCAAGTAGCCGGCCGGCGGCTCCTCGCTTGCGGGGATTTCCATGAACCCTCAGCGATGGTCTGCAATCGCGACCGTGGCCCTCCTCGCAGCGAGCTGTCGCCCATCCGCGGCGACCGCCCTCGAGACGCCAACTTCCTCCCAGACCACCGGACTTGCGCTCGAATCGCCGTCGGCCTCGCCGGCCACCGCGCCCGCATTGCCGGTGATCTTTGACGACGACGGCAGCCCCGACGGCACGACGGCTTTGCTGTACCTGCTGAGCCATCCGTCGGTTGACCTGCGAGGCGCCAGCGTCTCCTTTGGCGAAGCGTATCCAGAGACGTACATCCAACATTTCGGCCGCCTGATCGACGCCTACGGCAAGGCCGACGTGCCATTGGGGGCAGGCGAAGCCGCGCCGCTCGCCGGCAACAACATGTTTCCGGAGGCCATGCGCCTCGCGGCGAACGACTTCTGGGGATTTCCCCTTCCCCATCCGGACCGGACGTATCCCGCCGAAGTCGCGGCGAACATGATGGTGTCCGTCGTGAACGGTTCGCAGGAACCGGTGACGATCTTCGTCAGCGGCCCGGCGACCAACCTGGCTCGGGCGCTGCGACAAGAGCCCGACCTGGCTGCAAATATCCAGGCGGTGGTCATGATGGGCGGTGCGGTTCACGTTCCGGGCAACATCCATGACCTGATCCGGGATTCCGAGAATGAGGTCGCCGAATGGAACGTGTACGCCGATCCGCAGGCCGCACGCGAGGTGCTGGCCTCGGGTGTCCCCATCGTCATGGTGCCGTTGGACGCGACCAACCAGGTGTCCGTCGATCGGGATGACACATCTGGCTGGCGGGACGGCGGGCCGGGCGCCGATCTGGCAGCGGAGATCTACGACAGCCTGATGTCGAACTGGGGAACGGACCGGGCGGCCATCTGGGATCTGATGACGGCCGCCATCATGACCGACCGTTCCTTGTGCGGGTTCGAGGCACTGGCCCTCGACGTGGTGACCGCCGACGGGCCCACCTCGGGTCAGACGGTGATCCTCCCCGGCGGCCAACCCAACGTGAGCGTGTGCCTGGAGCCCGACGTGGAGCGCATCATGCAAACCCTGGTGGAGGTTTTCTCGAGCGGAGGCTGATCACCCCAAACCAGGTTTTCCTTCGGAAACCTGGTTTGGCCTTTCTGCCTCATCCGCCTTGACCTCTGGTTCCAAAGGGGCTAGACTGCACTCGACCATCACATCGGGGAGCCCGGTGCGGCCGGGCTGAGAGGAGGGCGCATCCGCCCTCGACCCGCAGAACCTGATCCGGGTAATGCCGGCGGAGGGAGATGTCCGATCAAGCCACGACCCTCCCCGCAGCCCGGGGAGGTCTTCATTGCCCGCACGCGCCGTCATCTTCGCCAACGGTGAAATCCGCGAGCTCGATCGGATCCGATCGCTGCTGCGCGCCGACGATTGGATTCTCGCCGCCGATGGCGGCGCGGCGCACTGCCAGCGCCTGGGGGTCACGCCCGCGGTCATCATCGGCGACCTGGACTCCCTTCCCCAGCCACAGGCCCAGATCACGACCATCCGCTTTCCGGAAGCCAAGGATCAAACCGATCTCGAGCTCGCCCTTCGCTATGCCGTTGGACATGGCGCGGCCGAAATCCTGGTGTGCGGCGCCCTTGGCGGACGGCAGGACCATGCGTTGGCCAACATCGCCCTCGGCCTGGCGCCGTCATGGGCCGATGTCGATCTTCGCTATGACGACGGCGAGACCGAGATCACGTTTCTGCACGGCGGCATGACGCGCCTGCTGCATGGAGTCGCAGGCGATCTTGTGTCTCTGATTGCACTGGGGTCGGATGCCGTCGGAGTCACGACCAGCGGCTTGTTGTACCCGCTGAAGCATGAAACGCTGGCTTTCGGATCGACGCGCGGGGTGAGCAACGCGTTGACCGGAGATCGAGCCAGCGTCTCCTTGAGGCGCGGTTCCATGGTGAGCATCCTGACACGCGGTCGTGATGGGTCTTCCCGCGGGTCGGGGCATGCTCCTCCCGGAGGCGAAACATGAAACGGACCATCCTTGGGCTGGCTGTCGCGGCGTTGGCCGCTGCCTGCGGCCGCGCCCCGTCCGGTCCGGCCACGCTCGCGGTCATGACCCACGATTCGTTCAGCGTGTCCGAGGCGGTCGTCGACGCTTTCGAGCAGGAGACCGGCGCGCAATTGCAGTTCCTTCAGGCGGGCGACGCCGGCACGGCGCTCAACCGCGCCATCCTCGCCGGCGAACGCCCTCTGGCCGACGTCTTCTATGGCGTCGACAACACCTTTCTCAGCCGGGCGCTCGAGGAGGACATCTTCGAGGCCTACGAGTCGCCTGTGCTGGAGGCCATCCCCGACGAGTACGAGCTGGATCCGTCGCATCGCGCCTTGCCCGTGGACTACGGCGATGTATGCCTCAACTACGACATCAGCTACTTCGAGGCAAACGATCTCGCCGTCCCGGCGAGCCTGGAAGACCTGACCAGGCCCGAGTACCGCGGGTTGCTGGTGGTCGAAAATCCGGCGACCTCGTCGCCGGGGCTGGCGTTCTTGCTGGCGACGATCGGACACTTCGGCGATGACGGTTACCTCAGGTTTTGGGAAGCCCTGCGGGAAAACGACGTCCTCGTCGTCAACGATTGGGAGGCCGCCTACACCGGGGAGTTCAGCGGCGCCTCGGCGCAGGGCACGCGGCCGCTGGTCGTTTCGTACGGCTCCAGCCCGCCCTTCGAGGTCCTGTACGCGGAACCGCCCGTCGACGAGCCGAGCACCGGCGCCATCACCGCCGACGACACGTGTTTCCGCCAGATCGAGTTCGTCGGGATCCTCAAGGGAACGCAGCAGCGCTCTCTGGCCGAGCGCTGGGTGGACTTCATGTTGTCGGTGCCCTTCCAGGAAGACATGCCGATCCAGATGTTCGTCTTTCCGGTCCATCCGCAGGCGGCGCTGGACCCGACCTTCGAAGCGTTCCTGGCCATTCCCGAGAAGCCGGCATGGGTGCCGCCGGAAGATATCGCCGCCAACCGTGAGCGATGGATCGAGGAGTGGACCGAAGTAGTTCTGAGATAATCATGGCCCTGCCGGGGACTTGAAACGGGGGTCGCATCCCAGAGGCCGTCGGGCGAGTGCAGGTGTTCGGGCAATGCGCGCGGGTAGTGTCTTGACTCGTACATCGATGAGATGGCTTCTGCCGCTGGC
>DASSGB010000129.1:0-19933 GCA_035693825.1 Anaerolineales bacterium | reverse complement strand
AATTGCCGACTTTCATTAATGGCCCTACCGGGGACTTGAGGCGGGGTTCGCAGCCGAAGAGCCGGTGGGCGACGGCAGCACGAGGCAGCGCGTAGTAGCCGCAGGCTTTAGCCTGCGCTATCAACACAAGGGAAACACTTCGACCGCGGACGACGCAGCCTGAAGGCTGCGGCTACAAACCCCGGTCCGCAGCCGAGGGCCCGCTGGGCGACGGCAGCACAAGGCAACGCGTAGCCGCAGGCTTTAGCCTGGGCTATCCACACAAGGGAAAGGTTTCGACGGCGGACGACGCAGCCTGAAGGCTGCGGCTACAAGACATTCCGCGGCCAACTGCAGACGTGTGGCTAAAACAAACCCCTCTCCCGCTGTGCGGGAGAGGGGTTGGGGTGAGGGCTCATTGGGACGAGGCCACACCGCCCCCCGACTACGCCTCGCGAAACTCGCCTTCGACCACGTCCTCGCCGGCCGTTCCGCGGTTCGAGTCTGGGCGTGCACTACCGCCGGACTGGGCGCCGCCAGGCTGGGCCTGGGCATACAACTGCTGACTCAGGGCGTAGGTCGCCTGCTGCAGCTCTTCGGTGAGCCGCTTGATGGCGGCCACGTCCTCGCCTTCAGCGGCCTTCCGCAAGTCGGCGATCTTGGCCTCGATGTTCGTCCGATCGCCGGCGGGCACCTTGTCGCCCAACTCCTTCAGCGACTTCTCCGCCTGATAGGCGAGCGTGTCGGCGGCGTTGCGCGCTTCGACCAGCTCCCGCCGCTTACGGTCCTCGGCGGTGTTGCGCTTGGCTTCGTCGACCATGCGCTCGACGTCCTGCTTGCTCAGGTTGGTCGAGGCGGTGATGGTTACCTTCTGCTCGCGGCCGGTGGCCTTGTCGCGGGCTGCCACATTGAGGATGCCGTTGGCGTCGATGTCGAAGGTCACCTCGATCTGGGGCAGACCGCGCGGCGCGGCCGGGATGCCGTCCAGGCGGAAGCGACCCAGGGTCATGTTGTCCTCGGCCATCGGGCGCTCGCCCTGCAGCACGTGGATGTCCACCGCCGTCTGGTTGTCATCGGCGGTCGAGAAGACCTCGGTCTTCTTGATGGGGATGGTGGTGTTGCGCTCGATGAGGGTCGTCATCACACTGCCCAACGTCTCCACGCCGAGCGAAAGCGGCGTCACGTCCAGGAGCAGCACGTCCTTGACGTCGCCGGCGAGCACGCCGCCCTGGATCGCCGCCCCGACCGAGACCACTTCGTCCGGATTGACACCCTTGTGCGGTTCCTTGCCCGTCAGCGAGCGCACCAGATCCTGGACCATGGGCATGCGGGTCGCGCCGCCGACCAGGACGACCTCGTCGACTTCGCCAGCCTTCATCTTCGCGTCGCGCAGCACGGCCTCGAAGGGACCGCGCACGCGCTGCAGAAGGCTGTCGGTCAGTTGCTCGAACTTGGAGCGCGTCAGCTTGAGCTGCAGATGGCGCGGGCCGCTGGCATCGGCGGTGATGAACGGCAGGTTGATCTCCGTCTCGGTCACGCTCGACAGCTCGATCTTGGCCTTCTCCGAAGCTTCCCGCAGACGCTGGAGCGCCTGGCGGTCGTTGCGCAGATCGATCCCGTGCTCGCGCTTGAATTCCTCGGCCACCCAGGTCAGGACGGCCTGGTCCCAATCGTCGCCGCCCAGGTGCGTGTCGCCGTTGGTGGCCTTCACCTCGACCACACCTTCGCCGACCTCGAGCAGGCTGACGTCGAACGTGCCGCCGCCGAGGTCGAAGACCAGGATCGTTTCGTGATCCTTCTTGTCCAGTCCGTAGGCCAGGGCCGCGGCGGTGGGCTCGTTGATGATGCGCATGACTTCGAGCCCGGCAATCTTGCCGGCGTCCTTGGTCGCCTGGCGCTGTGAATCGTTGAAGTAGGCCGGGACGGTGATCACGGCCTTCGTCACCGGCTCCCCAAGGTAAGCTTCGGCGTCGGCCTTGAGCTTGGCCAACACCATCGCCGAGATCTCCTGGGGCGTGTATTCCTTGCGATTGATGGGGATCTTGACCCGAACGTCGCCCGCCGGGCCCTCGGTCACCTGATACGAAACCATGGCGCGCTCGGTGGCAACTTCGTCGTAATGCCGCCCGATGAAGCGCTTGATGGAGTAGACGGTGTTCTCCGAGTTGACCACGGCCTGGCGCTTGGCCGTCTGGCCCACCAGGCGCTCACCGTTCTTGGTGAAAGCCACGATCGAAGGGCACAGATTGCCGCCCTCCGCTGTCGGGATCACCGTCGGGGATCCGCCTTCCATAACGGACACAACGCTGTTGGTCGTGCCCAGGTCGATGCCGATAATCTTGGACATGGCTCTGCCACCTCCCATGCTTGCCCCTTCAGCGTACTCCGGCCGCGCAAGAAGCGGGTTAACGGCGGGTTGGAGCGAGATCAGCTCCCCACATCGGTATACTTGTGAAAGGCTCCAGGGCACAAGGGCACCAGGGCACAAAGGGCACAAGGGCGCCGAGGCACCAGGGCACTGCGGCACCCGGGCCAATCCTTGGCGCCAGGGTGCCCAGGCGCCCCGGTGCCTTGTGACGGCGAGGGGCCATGGTCGGACGGCTGACACTAATGGGCTCCGGCGAGACCGCCGCCGGGATGGTACGGGTCCACCGCGCGTTGCTGGAGTCGCTGGAGGAGGCGCCGCGTCCGGTGTTCCTCGACACCCCGGCCGGCTTTGAATCGGGCGTCGAAGGCATCGCCGCCCGATTCGTGGAGTACTTCCGCACGAGCCTGGACCTCGATCTGCGAGTGGCGCGCTACCGCCACCGCGACGATCCGCCGCGCGCTCGAGCGGAGGCGCTCGAGGCCCTGACGGAGGCCAATTACATCGTCGCCGGACCGGGCAGCCCGACGTACGCCGTCGAGCAGCTGAAGTCGACACCCTTCGTCGAAGTCCTGATCCGGCGCTGGCGCGCCGGCGCGCAGATCGTGTTCGCCAGCGCGGCGACGATATCGCTGGGCCGTCATGCCCTGCCCGTGTACGAGATCTACAAGGTGGGACGCCCTTTACATTGGGCCGAAGGCCTCGACTTGCTCGGCTCCTTCGGGTACGAGCTGGCCATCATCCCGCACTGGGACAACTCCGAGGGCGGAACCCACGACACGCGCGCCTGTTTCATGGGGATGGAGCGCTTTGCCCGATTGCGCGACTTGCTCCCGCCGACAGCCACCATCCTGGGGATCGACGAACACACCGCCGTCACGCTGGACGTGGACCGTCGCCAGGCGGAGGTCCGGGGCAAGAGCGGGGTCACGATCCTGCGCGGCCCGGAGCGAGAGGTGCACTCCAGCGGCGAGGCATTCAGCCTCGAGATCCTCGAGCCGGCGGGCGCCGCGCGACCGACGCCAGCCGAACGCGTGCCCGCGCCGGCCGGGTCGCCCATCGCAACCCTGGGTCAGGCCGCGGCGCTCGTGGGCGCGGGGGACTTGCCGGCCGGGCTGCGAATCGCCGCCGACGAAGCCCCCGAGGATCTGGCCGCGTTGCTGCATCAAGCCGCGGCCGCCGCGGAGCGCGCCGAGCCGTCTCACGACGATCTCGATCCCCTGCTACGAATCATCATCGAGCTGCGCAGCGCGCTTCGGGAGCGCGGCGAATGGGCCCTGGCGGACGGACTGCGCGACCGGTTGCTGAGGATCGGCATCGAGCTGCGCGATACGCCGCAGGGAACGATCTGGGTGAATACCCGGCAAGCGAACTAGCCGCGTTTCGTCTCTTCCTTCGCACCCCTCCGGCTCACGCGCATTTCTCCTCGCAAGATTCAGACCGGAAAGCGAGCCCTTCGCAAACCACCTGCAAGGTCCGGCCGCTCGGTTCAATGCTAGGCTGGACAACGGGGGCTCCGCGAAGCCGGTTCACGGCCGGCTTGTCTGCGTGTGATGGAACACAGCCGGCCCCCTGGCGCGCAAGGTGGAAGACCTGAACCTCGCGCTGGCGACGCTCTCCGGCTCGGCGCCCATCCCGATCGAGTCGGTGATGCTCCGCGGCCGAAGACTCGTCGTTCCTGAACCCCTCAACGGTTGTCCGCCCTCGCCGGAGAACGAGGCCGCCCTCGAGGCTTCCCTGGAGGTCCTTCGCGAGCGAGGCATGAACATTCAACGCGGAGGGATTGCCCTGGATCCGGTGCCATTCGAATATGCCGCCTGGCTGTACCGATTCTGGCTTCCTTCCCTGCTGCGGCAGCTCGGCGGAGGAACGCCGCTCCGGATGCTGGCCGAGTTGAAGAACCATGCCGTGCGTCGTCCCACAATATCTCGCAAGGTGTTGGCCCTGATCGCCATGATGTCTCTGACCGGCCCCTTCCTGGCTGCCGCGGGACGTGGCCGGCCGGCGCGGCTCGCCCAACTGAAACGAGAGATGAGTCAGACCCTCGGCGAAGAGGGTGTCGTCGTCTGGCACTGGAGCGCTTCGGTCGCGCCCACGACCTCCACCTCAGGGCTCACCGGATCGTCAGGCTACACGACGGTCTTCAATGCGCTTGGAGCTCCCGCGGCCGTTGTTCCGACGGGAATGAGCCGTGAGGCTTTGCCGTTGGCGGTGCAGGTCGCGGCCGCGCCGGGCAAGGACGAAACCGTCCTTGCCGTTTGCCGGGCCATCGAGGACGCATTCGGGGGCTGGCGACCGCCGCCGGTCTGAACCCACCAGCCCGCCGTCCGACCCACCGCAGACGAAATCCTAGTATCCTTGAAGATGGGATGCGATGACCGAACTCGACGAATTCCGCGCGGCCAAGAACGAGTTCTTCCGCGTCAGTCCACATAGCCCGTTGACGCCTCAGCAGCAGCGCCAGTTCCCGGGATTGAACTACTTTCCCGAGAGCGAAGGGCTTCGTCTCCAATTGCCCATCGAACGATTTCCCGAGCCGACAACGATCCGGATGCAGACCACCACCGGCGATGTCCAATCGTACGAGCGCTACGGGCAGGTTCGATTCTCCGTGGATGGGCAGGAAGTCACCCTGACCGTGTATCGCAACGACAATGGCTACTTCCTCCCCTTCGTTGACTCCCTCGCCGGCGGAGAAACGTACGGGGCTGGGCGCTACCTGGAGCCGGAGGAGCTGCCCGACGGCCGTCTTCTGATCGACTTCAACCTGGCCTACAACCCGTACTGCGCTTACAACGCCGACTGGTCCTGCCCCATCACGCCGGCCGAGAATCGGCTCAAGGTGCCAATCCGGGCGGGAGAGAAAGTGTTCCACTCGGAAGAATCCTAGAAAGGCACCGGGGCACATGGACCCAGGCGCGTCATGGATGCGGTGCCTTGTTGCCCTGGTGCCGTGCTGCCCCAATTGCTCGTCATCCAGCGCGGAGCCCACCCGCCATTCGGCGCGCTCCGCCGTGGGCTCGCTCCTTTAGAATCAGACCGGTATGCAGAAACCTTTGTCTGCCACGGCCAGGGAGGTGGGCCTTTCCGCGGGTGCAGTCGGCGCCAAACCGCGTGGCCTTTCGCTCAGCCGCATCTGGTTCCCGGCGACCGTTCTCGTCCTCGGACTGTACGTCGGCCTGCCCTGGCTGGCGCCGGTCTTCATGCGCATGGGGTGGACGCAACCGGGGGAGCTTATCTACGCGTTCTATTCCACCCAATGCCACCAGATGGCGCAGCGGTCCTTCTTCCTATTCGGGCCTCAGGCGAGCTACTCTGTCGCCCAACTCGGGCAACTCGCCGGCGTCGCCGCCGATCCGCTGGCGATGCGGGAGTTCATCGGCTCGGCGGCTCTGGGATGGAAAGTCGCCTGGTCCGACCGCATGGTCTCGATGTACACCAGCATCTTCGCCTTCGCCCTCCTCGGACGCGCCTTCCGCCGTCGCCTTTCCCCGCTGCCGGTGTGGGCGTTCATTCTGCTGGCGCTGCCAATGGCGATCGACGGCGGAACGCACTTCGTGAGCGACCTGGCCGGCTTTGGGCAGGGTTTCCGCGACCAGAACGCCTGGCTGGCGGCGCTGACAGGCAGCATCTTCCCGGCGACGTTCTATGCCGGTGAGGCCCTCGGGTCGTTCAACTCGTGGATGCGCCTGCTCACCGGGACCCTTTTCGGCCTGGGAGTCGTGTGGACGGCATTTCCACACCTGGAAAGGGCCTTGGCGCCGGTAGAATCGTAGGGGCACGCCTGCACCCCGTTCGCCTGCACCTGCGCTGCGCTTGTTGCGGCGCAGGCGAACGGCGGCGTGACCGTGCATATCATGGGACCGTCGAGGCGGCCCTTCGGAGGATTGAGGACATGGCGATCGATCCAATCTGTGGCATGACGGTGGACGAGAAAACAGCCCAGCTCAAATCTGAATATCAGGGTCAGACGTACTACTTCTGCTCGCCGGGCTGCAAACGCACCTTCGACAAGGAACCGCAGAAGTACGCCGGCAAGTCTCCTTCGGGACACACCGGAATGCATCACGGCTAGCGCCCCAGGTCGATGATCCCTCCGCCTATACGCGTCGTCCTGGCCGACGACCACGCCGTCGTCCGTCAGGGGATTCGCCAGTTCCTGGAGGCCGACGGCCACATCCTGGTCGTGGCCGAAGCCGCCGACGGGGAGCAGGCCCTGCGCCAGGTGCGCGATCAACGACCGGACGTCGCGGTGCTCGACATCCAGATGCCGCGCCAATCGGGGATCGACGTGGCGCGCGCCATCCGCGCCGAGCGTCTGCCCGTGGGCGTATTGATCCTGACGGCCTTCGACGACGAGCCGTACATCCGGGCCGTGCTGCAGGCGGGCGCCAACGGCTACGTGCTCAAGACGGCCGACGCCGATGACATCATCGACGCCGTGCGCTCGGTCAATGAAGGCAAGTCGGTGCTCGATCCGGCGATCGCCCGCCGATTGATGACTCAGCTCGCCCGCTCCGACAACGAGGCTTTGGCTGTCGAAGCCCTTACCGAGCGCGAGCTCGACGTCCTGCGCCTGACGGCCCGCGGGTACACTAATAAGGCCATCGGGGCTCAGCTGTCCATCAGCGACCGCACCGTCCAGGGCCACCTGGCGAAGATCTACGGCAAGCTTCACGCCGCCAGCCGAACCGAAGCCGTCATGCGAGCCGTCACCCTGGGTTTGATCCCTCCTGTCTTGAGCGACGAAACGCCGACCGGACCGGCATGACCTCCAACCGCCCTTCGGCTTCGCGGCGGTTCACCCCGCTTCTTTTCCTTCTGGTCGTCCTGCCCCTGACCGTCCTGCTGGTGGTCATCGCCTTCGGAAGCCTGAGGCTGCACTCGCAGGCCATGCGCTCGCTCGTGGCCGAGCGCGAGGCGCGCACCGTTCATGCCGCCACGGATGCGATCGCCGAACAGCTTCGCCACCGCGGTGCCTCGGTGCAGGCGCTCGCGATCCACGCCGAGGGCAGATCACCTTCGGAGGCCCTGAGCGATTTCGCCTTTCTGCTCCCGGACTTCGAAGGCGGGTTGGCGCTCGCCGCCGCCGACGGAACAATCCTTGACTCGATCGGCGAAACCGAGGTCTGGCAATCCCTCTCGATCGACGCCCTCGTCTCCCAGGCTTTGGCCGGGTCCGGTGTTCACTACTCCCCCACCCTCGAGGTGCCCGTGCTGCAGGGCCGAGTGGTGATGGCCGCGGCCGCCGGCCCGGACGGGCTGATCGCGCTTGGCGCTTTCATGCCGGGCAACCTTGCTTCGCGCGTGCTTGACGACACCTTTCCTGAAGCCAGCCAGGTCCACGCCTGGCTGGTCGATCCCGAGGCGCGGCCCCTGTATCGCCTCGGCTCGGGGGCCGAGACACCCGCGTTGGCCGACCGGCCGGGAGTTGCTCAAGCACTGCGCGGCGAGAGCGGCGTGACCTTCGCCGTCTTCGAGGGCGAAGAACACGTCATCGCGTATCGTCCCGTGCCTCCGCTCGGATGGGGCCTGGTGATCGAAGAGCCCTGGGAAGTGGTCGACAATCCGCTGCTGCGTCAGACGCAGGCCGCGCCGCTCATCCTTCTCCCGGCGCTTTTCTTCGCCTTGCTGGCGCTGGCCTTCGGCGTGCGCCAGGTGGTGCAGCCGCTGCAGGCGCTTGAGGCCCGCGCCGCTTCGTTGGGCGCCGGTGATTTCGAGGCCATCGAACGTCCGGTCGGCGGCATCGGCGAGATTCGCTCCCTGCAGGCCACGCTGACGTTGATGGCGCAGCGCCTCAAGCTGTATCAAGACTCGATCCGCCGCTATGCCGCAGCGGTCACCCGCGGCCAGGAGGACGAACGCCGGCGTCTGGCGCGCGAACTCCACGACGACACGGTCCAGGCCTTGATTGCCCTCGACCAGCGCACCCAGATGGCGCAGATGGCCGTTCGCAAAGGCGAGGTCGATGCCGGGCAGCGGCTGGCCGAACTCCGTCAATGGACGATCGCCCTGCTGGATGGAGTACGGCGGGTCATTCGGGCTCTTCGCCCGATCTATCTGGAAGACCTGGGCTTGCCGGCCGCTTTGGAAATGCTGGCGCAAGACGTCGAGAAAGCGTCCGGGCTGAAGGTGCATCTCGAGACGCGCGGGCAGCCCGTTCGCCTGGCGCCGGAGCGCGAGATCGCTGTGTATCGGATCGCTCAGGAAGCCCTCAGCAACGTCGCCCGGCACGCGCAAGCGCGGGTCGCGCACCTTCAGGTCACGTTCGACCCGGATCGCCTTATCCTCATGGTCCACGACGAGGGAGTCGGCTTCGAGGCGCCGGAGCGACTCGACGAGCTGGCCTCCTCCAATCACTACGGCCTGCTCGGCATGCAGGAGCGGGCCGAGCTCATGGGCGCCCATCTGAGCCTGAAGTCCTCCCCCGGCAGCGGCACGACCGTCCGTCTCGAACTGCCTGTGTGACGTCCCTCCGAGCCAAACGGCCTGCCCCGCCAGCGCCGTTCGACGCTCGAAGGGCGTGGAGGCCGTGGCTACACTTTCTGCAAGAGGCTGGATGCAGACCGGCGTAACCTTCCCATGCAGCGGCGAGCAAGCCGCCAGGGTGGCGATGGACAACCTGTCGCGGCGCGGGCTGCGTGTCGAACGCAGCTTCGACCTGCACACCGCGACCGACGGCACGTGCGACTGCCCCTATCACGGCACCCAGCGCTGCACGTGCCAGTACGTCGTCCTGCTCGTCTACGGGCCGGCCGGCAGGCCGGCGGTCGTCACCGCCCACAGCCGCGATCAGTCCTCCCACCTCGAGATCGTCTCCGAACCCAACGCCCCTCCGGACGCCCACCTCGTTGATCAGATCTTCGCAGTTCTGGTCGAGGCGGGCGGCACGATGGCGGGCATTCCCTGCTCACCTCTGCCGGAGGCTGAACAGGGCCTCGAATCCCATTCCTAAGGTGCATTCCGCCTTCGCTGGTGATCGGACCGCGCGTCCGATCCACATGAGACTCCCGGCAGGGCCGGCTCGCGAGCCGCGCCTGCCGCATGCGGGGCTCGGGCGCTCGCCCTGTAGATTGGCTCGCTCAACGACGACTGTCCTCCTGGCGCCCGCAGTTCGTCCCGCGGGCCATGACGATCGACACGCGCCAAATGGCGGGGCAAGGCTGGGCGAATTGCCTCTGGGGAACGTGACCCGGCCCGCCTAGACTTAAGCCATCTGGCCGGTATTGCGCCATTCGGTCTATAAAGTCTAAAAAGGGAGAACCAAGCAAATGAGCCGTGGTTTGCAGTGGGTTATCGGTGTTTGCGCGGTGCTGGTGACGTTGGCCATCGTTTTCGCCGTGGTCGCGCCCTGGTTCGGCTCGTGGGTATGGGGAGGCTTCAGTCGAGGCATGATGGGTGGCTACGGCCGAGGCATGATGGGCGATTACGGACCGGGGATGATGGGTGGCTACGGCCAGGGCATGATGGGCGGCGGATCCGGCATGATGCCGTGGGGCGCGGGGCCGTCCGCCAGGCCGGGCGCGGCGCGCTTGTCGATGGATCAGGCCAGAACCCTGGCCGAGGAGTATGCCGCCGAGTGGGATCTCACAGTCTCAGAGGTGATGGAGTTCGAAAACAACTTCTACGCCATCCTGGTGGAGCCGGGCACAGGCCGTGGGGCGATGGAAGCGCTCATCGACCCGTACACCGGAGCTGTGGGCCCCGAGCCCGGCCCCAACATGATGTGGAATGAGAAGTACGGCCACATGGCCTTCGGCCTGGGCGGCCCGAACGCGTTGACCGTGGAAGAGGCACGGGAGAAGGCTCAGTCGGCGCTGGAGACGCAGCTGCCCGGCAGCCAGGTTCACGAGAAAGGCACGTCCTTCTACGGCTACTACACTTTCGATTTCGACGGACCCGACGGCAGCATCGCCGGAATGCTGAGCGTGGACGCCGAGACCGGCGCGGCCTGGATCCACACCTGGCACGGCGGCTTCCTGGCCGAGTGGGAAGCCGAGGAGAACGAATCGTGAGCAGGCGTATGTCCCTCGCGGTCGGTGTGCTGACCGTCGGCCTGCTGGCTTCCGCCTGCTCGTCAAATGCTCAAGGGCCCATGCAGGCCGACTGGCCGGAGGACATTCGCTCCGCGCCGGTGGTCGTGCGCCGGGCCTACGCGTTCGCCCACGAGCATCCCGAAGTCCTTTCGTCTATCCCCTGCTATTGCGGCTGCGGTGTGCTGGGTCACACCTCGAATTATGCGTGCTACATTGCCGGCGAGGACCTGGACGGCAACCTCGTCTACGATCCTCACGCGCTGGCCTGCTCCATTTGCGTCGACATCACCCTGGACGCCAGCCGGTTGACGGAGGACGGCCGGTCCACAGCCGAGATCCGCTCCTACATCGATTCGACCTACTCGCGCTACGGCCCGTCCAACATGCCGTGAGCCGAGCGAGCCTGCAATCCCTGGCACGCGGCAAGTTGCTGCCGGCGGTCCTCGGCCTGGCGGGGCTCGTTGTCGTTTTCTCTCCGTCCTCCGCCGCGCCGGCCTCGCCCGTCGATCGAACCCTGCGGCTCGAAGCCCGAAGCTTCGAGTACTCACCCTCCGTGCTGACCGTCAACCGCGGTGACCGCGTGACGCTCGAGGTGGTGGCCCTGGACGTCGTTCACGGCGTGCACATCGACGGCCTCGGCGTGGAGGTCACCGCGGATCCGGGACAGACGGCGCGTCTGTCTTTCGTCGCCGACCGCGCCGGCGCCTTCACCATTCGCTGCAACGTCACCTGCGGACCGCTGCATCCTTTCATGCTCGGCCGTTTGAGTGTCGCGCCTTCCGACACGCCGTGGCGCGTCGTTCTTCTGGCAGGGCTGGCCGTGCTCTTCGGGGCGCGGCTCCCCCCTCCTCGATCCCCGGTCCGCGGAGCCTCGGCGGGGCACCTCGCGCCATGACTCGTTACGAGCTGACGCGGTCGCCCGGCGTTCGGCGGCTGCTTCAAAGCCGCTGGCCCCAACTGACCGTCCAGGCTGTCGCCCTGGCTGGGCTGGCGCTGGTCATCGCCTCGGCCCTTCTCGGCACGCCGGTGGGCAATCGCAACTTCGCCATTGTCATGGTGTGGATCGCCTGGTGGGCGGCGTTGATGCTGGTGGCCGTGCCCTTGCTCGGGCGAACGTGGTGCAGCATCTGTCCGCTGCCTCTTCCCGGTGAGTGGCTACAGCGCGGCGCGGTCCTTGGGCCGCGCGGGCGCGGCTTCGGACTCGGGCTTCGCTGGCCGAAACGCCTTCGCAATCTCTGGCTTCAAAATGGCGCGTTCGTTCTGGTGGCGCTCTTCAGCCTTCCGGTCCTGACGCAGCCTCGCCTGACCGGGCTTCTCCTGGCGGGCCTGGTCCTGCTCGCGATCGCTTTGAGCCTGGTGTTTGAGCGCCGGGCTTTCTGCCGCTATGTCTGCCCCGTGGGAGGCTTCATCGGCCTGTATGCCCAGGCCGCACCCATTGAAGTCCGCGTGCGCGACGCCACGCTGTGCGCCGCCCACGCCACGAAGACCTGTTACACCGGGAGCGAAAAGGGCTATGGCTGTCCCTGGCAGGTCTATCCCGGCGCGCTCAACGCCAACACGTACTGCGGCGTCTGCATGGAATGCCTGCGCACGTGCCCGTACGACAACGTGGCGGTCAATCTGCGCCCCTTCGGCGCCGATCTGAGTGAGGTCAAGGGCCGAGGCCTCGACGAGACGTTCAAAGCCGTGCTGCTCCTCGGCAGCGGACTGGCGTACTCCGGGGTTCTTCTTGGCGCCTGGAGCACAGCGCGTCTCGCCGCGGCCAACATCGGATCGATCGATTGGCTCGTCTATGCCGCCGGCTTCCTGGCCTTCGTCCTGGTGCTCGTGCCAGCATTCCTCCTCCTTGCCCTTCGCGCCGGGTTGTGGCTGAGTGGCAGCCGACTCGACATTCTGCGCGCTGTGCGGGCGTTCTCTCCGGCGCTGATCCCCCTGGGCCTGAGCCTGTGGATCGCCTTCAGCCTTTCCTTCTTGTTTCCTAACATCTCGTACATCTTTCCGGTGATGTCGGACCCGCTGAACCTCGGCTGGAATCTCCTGGGCACGGCCGGCCTGGGCTGGACACCGTATGGGCCCGCCCTGGTTCCGCTGCTGACGGTCGGCGTGGTGCTCGTTGGTCTGGCCTGGACCAGCCGGCGGATATCGGCCACCGCCGAGTCGCTGGGCGGGCGGGCCGGGCTCGCCCTCCCGCTGCTGACGGCTGCGTTTGTGATGGCAGCAGGTGCGTTATGGCTCTTGGTCTTCTAGGCCGCGAGACCGCGGCGCGGATCGCCGTGGGAGTGGCCGGGCTTGGCTTGCCGGTGGCGTTGTTCGGCGCCTGGCAATGGGTGCATGCTTCTCAGCCGGTGACTCTGCACGCTCGCATGAGTGAAGTCGGCGGGTGGGCGCCGGAGGTGCTTCGCGTCGAGGCCGGCCGGCCGCTCGAGTTGCGACTCATCTCGGACGACGTCGTCCATGGCTTCGCCATCGGTCAGAGCCAGGTCTCGCCGATCGATCTCCTTCCAGGCCAGGTCGTCACGACGACGCTGACCTTCGACGCCCCCGGGAGCTACAGCTACTACTGCACGCGCTGGTGCGGACCGAATCACTGGCGCATGCGCGGCGTCATCGAGGTGACCGGGCCCGAAGTGAACACGGCCGCGCCGTCGCCGCCTCTCTACGAAGTCCTCGGCATCGACCTGGATGCCCCGCATCCGGCGGCGGTCGTTCCCCAGACGCGGCCGTCGGCGGCACGCGGAGCGCAGCTCGGACTCATCCTTCCCGAGGACTTGACCTCGCGCGACGCGTACGCGTCGCGGTCTCCGGCTGAGACATGGCGGGCGCTGCGGGCAATGCCGGTAACGGAAACCTTGACCGACGATCAGGTCTGGGACCTCGTGGCCTGGATCTGGCGCACCCAGGCCAGCGAGGCCGCGCTCCAACAAGGGGCCGAGCTGTTCGCGCAGAATTGCGCCGCGTGCCACGGAGAGGGCGGCTCGGGCGACGGCGTCATGGCGTCGTCCGTCGTTGCTGGGACGATGGGGCCCGTCGAAGCCACCGGCCCGGCCGACTTCACCGACGCCTCGCGCGCGTTGGGAGCGAGTCCCGCCCTGTTGCATGGGAAGATCAGCCGCGGAGGCATGGGCACAGGCATGCCTTACTGGGGACCGATCCTCACCGAAGAGGAGATCTGGATCCTGACCGACTATCTTTGGACATTTCAGTTCGAGGAGTGAAGATGAGCCGGAAATCCAAACGCCGCGCCGAAAGTCAGAGGAAGCCGGTCGTGGTCGCCGTTCTCGCCATTGCCGGCGGGCTGGTGCTGGTGGCCGCCGCCGTGGCCGCGCTGTCGGGGGGATCCACCCGCCCGGCGGAGATCGAGGTCACGGGTCAACCGCGCCTCAAGGTCGACAAGGAAGTCATCGACCTGGGCAACGTGTCCCTCGGCCGCACGGTGGACGCGTCTTTCGTCCTGACCAACGTTGGCGACCAGCCCCTGGTGTTCGAGGAGGTGCCCTTCATCGAAGTCGTCGAGGGGTGTTGACCGCCCATCCCGACCATCGGTTCGATGGTCCTCCAGCCGGGCGAGAGCACTCGACTTTCGATGTCCTTCATGATGCACGGCGACATGGGCGGGCGCCACAACTTCCGCGTCCACGTTCTCACCAACGACCCCACCGAGCCGGAGCAGGGGCTGACGGTGCTTTCCAATTGGATTGAGTAGAAGCCAAACCCGGTTTGCTGCGCAAACCGGGTTTGGCATTTGGGCTAGGGAGCTTTCACGATCAGGCTTCCCACCATCCCGGCCTCTTTATGCCCCGGGACGGTGCAGAAGAACTCGTAGGTGCCGGGCTTGGTGGGCGTGAACTCGAGGGTGTTGCTGGTGCCCATGGCCGTGGCCATGTGCAGCTGAGGATCCACCGTCATCGCACCCATGTCGTGACCTTCCATCGGCATGGCGGTCGCCCCCATCGATTCCATGGGGATTTCCAGAATCGAAAAGTCGTGCTCCAGCGTTCCCGCATTGGTCATCGTGAGGCGGACCGGCGTGCCGGCGGTGACTTCCAGCACGTTGGGTTGGAACTCCATGTCCACCGCCGTCAGGCTCACCTCCTGAAGGCGGGGACCTGAGCAGGCCGCCAGCAGCACGGCCACCCCGACAAGGGCGGCTGTCTTCCATCTGCGCATCGGACTTCCTCCTTTGGCTGAGTGGAGCGATTCTCGGACACGCGCCTGATTCTCGTCACGCGCCGAATGGCTTAACCCCAATCCCGTTTTACAGGGCAAAACGGGATTGGGGTTCTCTACGGCAGGTAGTCCAGCGGGTTCAGGAAGCCGCCTTCCACCAATCGGATTCGGAAGTCGAGATGATCGCCGGTCGAGTTGCCCGTGCTGCCCGACTCGGCGATCTGCTGTCCCTGGACCACTCCGTCTCCGGCGGTCACCAGATTGGCCTCGTTGTGTGCGTAGTAGCTCCAGAGCCCGTTCCCATGATCGACGATGATCAGGTTTCCATAGCCGGTGGAGTCCCACTTCGAGTAGATGACGGTGCCGCTGTCGGAGGCGAAGACGGGCTGGCGGAAGTACGTGTCCAGGTCGATCGCCTGATGCCCCGACCAATACGACTGGGTGATCCGAATGGGCGAGACCGGCCACTGGAAGGTGCCGGTGCCGATGTACACCAGCGGGCCTGAGTAGAAACCGGGAGAGCGGCGACCCTGACCGGCCAGCACGCGCGGCCCCGGCTCCACCCAGGCGATAGCCTTCGTGCCGCCGGGAATGATCAGCTCCCGCCCTGGAAGCAGCGTGGCATCGCCGTGTGTGGTGAAGCCGTTCCCGGGAAACTCGAGGATGGCCCCAGGCGCAACGTCGTACAGGGCGGCGAGTCCTTCGATCGTGTCGCCTTCCTCCACCGTGTGCAGCACGCCGTCCACTGGAAGGATCTTCAGTTCCTGGCCGATCTGCAGGCTTCCGGCCGCGCTGCTCAGCCCAGCGTTGCCCCACAGGATCGTCTCCGGTTGAAGCTCGAATTGCTCGGCGATCGACCAGGCTGTATCGCCGAGCTGGACGGAATAGGTGAGAGTGTTCATCCGGCCCCGCTCAGGGATGTCGGTGTGCGGCAGGGTTCGCCGATGGATGTACGTCGTTTCGTGCGAGACATTGAATGTCGGCAATTCGACCGGCGATTCGATCGGCGCAAGATTGTCGTCCTCCACCTGCGGCGCGGGGAATTCCACGGAAGTGCGCATCAAAAGGGTGACGACGAGCATGCTCAGCCCGACGCCGGCCGGCATCAGGGTGTTCCGAGGGGCAAGTCTGGCCATCGTCGTCGGTTGTAACCCGGGGAGTTCCCTCGCACCGAGCGCCATTTGGCCTGAGCATCGAGCCGGAGGGTCGTCGGATTCACCAACCTCTCATCCTCAACAGCGTTGCGGTACGCCATTTGGCGCTCTGCGGCGCGTCGAATCTCGCCTAGGCTTTCCTTTGAGGAGCAGAGACGGCGGTCCGGCGGAGGCCAACGCCGGGCTGGGGAGGGTCGACTCCTCAGGCGGGCAGGGGTGTCCCGTCGTGTGGAGAGAACATGCCGCACGAGTCCGCACGCATGGGACGACGACTGGCCCCGGCCATCCTCCTTGGCTTGGGATGGATCCTCGGGGGATGCAACGCGCCCGCGCGCGAACCCACCCCCACGCTTGAGCCCCTTCAGATCCTCGAGAACCTTCGCAGAGAACTGATCCCGCCCGAAGGCTCGCCTACGGGCTACGGCCCTACCTTTTCCACCGAAGGCTACGAAACCCTGAGGCAATGGAACGAGAACATTCGTCCCCGGCCGTCCTGGGCGGACGACTACGAACGCCTGGACATCAGCCTCACCTGCTGCGCGGCCGATCACCCTTTTGAAGATGAGAGCAAGAACTGCGGCTGCGGTCACCATCAAGCGCTGTACGGTTTGGCCAAGCGGCTGCTGGAGACCGGAACTTCCGTGACCGCCGTGCAGGCCGAGATCTACCGCTGGCGAGCGTTCATGTTCCCCCGCGAGACGCTGGCGGCCGAGATGGAGCGTCGCGCCATGGACGATCCGGCCATCCGTCAGGCGCTCGACGAACTCCGCCAGCAGGGGATCTGCTGATGTCGAGGCCGTCTTGGGTCTTGATCATCGTCGGGAGCGCGCTCGTCCTGACCGCCATCGGCGCGGGGATCGCGTTCTTGCCTCGCAGTGCGACCGAGAGCGTTGCATTGCCCGAGGACCTGGCCGGTTTGCCTCGCCTCGAGGCCAAGCTGGGAGAGGCGGCCGCAGACGAGGTGCGGCGGCTTCACGGCGACTCGTTCTCCTACACGTCCGCCGGCTATGCCCGCTACGGCTCGCGGGGCGAGGCGACGCTGTGGGTACTCGAGGCCGCGAGTGACGGAAGGGCGCAGGATCTGGTGGAGGCGATGACGTCTGCCATCGCTCAGGGTGACAGCCCCTTCGCGCCGCTTCCGCAGGAATCGATCGATGGCCGAACCGTGTATCCCCTGATCGGCATGGGCCAGGAGCACATGTACTTCCGCGCCGGCCGCCTGGTGGTCTGGCTGGCGGTGAACCGCGAGGTCGCGGAAGAGGCGCGACGGGCCATTCTGGAGACCTACCGATGAAGAGAAGTCATTGGCTGCTCATGCTTCTGTGCTGCCTGATCCCGCTGGCCGGGATCGTGGCCATCCTGGTCTTTGGCATCCCCACCACCAGCGTGTTGTACTTCGCGCTCGTGCTCCTTTGTCCGATCCTCCATTTTGTGATGATGCGCGACATGGCGCACGACCATCGCCACGGATCCGGCGCGCCCGTCGGGCCTCGCAAGTCGTCCGGCGACGCGGCCGTCAACGGTCGGGACGACCTGGTCAAGGCAGAGCCTCGCCCATGACGGCCGGCAACCTGAGTCAAGGCGGCGAACCCTTCGTGTCCGCGGCATCGGCGGACAGCCAGGCTCGCAACCGTCGGGCCTTCGGCCGGCCGCTGGCCTACGGTCTGGTCCTCGGGTTGTTGTCGCTGCTGGCCTGGGGGATGGCTCGGGCGGACCGTGGTCCTCGCGATACGGGCGCCGCGCCCGACTTCAGCCTGACCGGTTTCGATGGGCGCACCGTCACATTGAGCGAGCTGCGTGGGCAAGTGGTCGTCATCAACTTCTGGGCTTCCTGGTGCCCGCCCTGTCGTGAGGAGGCGGCGTATCTGGAACGGACCTGGCGCGCCTATCGGGATCGGGGCGTCGTTTTCATCGGCGTGGATTGGGTCGACACCGAAAAGGAAGCCCTGGCCTACATCGACGAGTTCGACATCACCTACCTCAATGGGCCGGACATCGGCACGCGCATCGCCCAGGCCTACAACATCCAGGGCGTACCGGAAACCTTCTTTGTCGACAAGAGCGGACAGCTGCGAGGTGTGCACATCGGGCCGCTCTATCCACCCGAGTTGGATGAGCGCATTGACGAACTGCTGGCGGAGCCGAGCAGTGGTCAGTGGTGAGTGGCGAGTGGTCAGACGGTTATTCCCGTTCACTCATCACTGACCAGTACCACTATCGTGAGAGGACCTTAGGATGCTGAACGATATCGGTTTGTTGGCCCTGCTCATCGGATTTGGCCTGACGGTGTACGCCACCGCCGCGGCGGTCATCGCGGGTTTGCGCTCGTCTTCGCGGTGGGCGGCCAGCGCCCGCAACGCGACCTGCCTGGCGTTTCCGGTGCTGAGCGTGTCGGTCATCGCCCTCGAAGCCGCGCTGCTGCGCCTCGATTTCCGTCTGGCGTACGTCGCCGATGTGTCCAGCCAGGCCATGTCGCCCTTTCTGCGGGCCACGGCCTTGTGGGGAGGGCAGCAGGGCTCGATCTTGTTCTGGGGTTGGATGATGTCGGGTTTCGTCGCGGCCTGCGTATTTCGCCCGTGGAAATCCGACCGGGAGCTGTTTCCCTGGGTGATGGCCGTGGCCATGTTGACGACGGCCTTCTTCGTCGGCCTGTCAGTCTTCATCACCAATCCCTGGGAGCGATATTGGCTGGCCCCCAACGCGACGGAACTCACGCGGGCCGTGTTCCAGCCCGCAGCCTCGATGCCCTACGTGCCTTCGGAGGGCGAAGGACTGAATCCTTTGCTGCGCCACTTCGGCATGATCGGTCACCCTCCGACGACGTACCTGGGGTTCACCGGTTTCGTCGTCCCCTATGCATTCGCCGTGGCGGCCCTCATCACGGGTAAGGGCCGTGACGACGGGTGGATCCGAGCCACTCGCCGCTGGACGCTCATCGCGTGGATGTTTCTGAGTGTGGGGCTCGTCCTCGGTGGACGCTGGGCCTACGACGTTCTCGGCTGGGGAGGATTCTGGGGATGGGATCCCGTCGAGAATGCCATGCTGATGCCGTGGCTGACGGGAACGGCCTTCCTCCACTCGGTGATGATCACCGAGAAGCGCGGCATGCTCAAAGTCTGGAGCATGATCCTCATCATCCTGACCTATGCGCTGGCGCTCTTCGGCACCTTCATCACCCGCACCGGAGTCATCGGTTCGGTGCACGCTTTCGCCAAGAGCGCTCTGGGACCGGCCTTCTTCCTCTTCATCGGCCTGACCTTCCTGGGCTCGTTGTCGCTCTTGTTCCGCCGCCTGGCCGACCTGCGGACCGAGCACGATCTCGAAAGCAGCCTGTCGCGCGAGGCCGCCTTCCTGCTCCAGAACGTGCTCTTCCTGGCGATCACGTTTGCCGTCCTGTGGGGCACGATCTTCCCCATGATTTCGGAGCTGGCCACCGGAACGAAAATGACGGTGGGTCCACCCTACTTCAAGCAGGTCACCGGCCCCATGTTCTTCGCTTTGTTGATCCTCATGGCCCTGGCGCCGCTCTTGGCCTGGCGCCGGCACGGCGCAAGGAGTTTCGTGCGCAGCGCGGCGCCGGTGGTGATCGCCTCGCTCGTCCTGGCCTCCACCTGGGCCTATGCCCACCGCTGGCATCCGGGCGCGTGGGCCGCGCTGTGGCTGGTCACGTTCGCCTCGGTCGCAGTCGCGGCCGAATTCGTGCGCGGCGTCCGCGCTCGCATGGCCGGCCGAGGCGAATCGCCTCCGGCGGCTCTGGCGCGCCTCGTGGCGCGCAACCCGCGGCGCTACGGCGGCTACATCGTGCACCTGGGGGTGGCGATGATCGCCCTGGCTTTCGTCGGGGACGCCTATTTCAAGCAGGAGACTCAGGGCAGCCTGGCCGCCGGCGAGCAGCTCGTCATCGGCGGCTACCGTTTCGTGTTCGAAGACCTGACGGGTTATCCCGGCAGCGACGGGCGCGACATCGTCGAGGCCCGAGCGAGCCTCTATCGAGGCGACACCTTCCTGCGGCCGATGAATCCGCGCCGGGATTTCTTCGTCGTCCAGGAGCAACCCGTCACCGTCCCGGCGGTCTACAGCACTCCGGCCGAGGACGTCTACGTCCTGCTCGTCGGCTGGGAGGAGGTCGGCCTGCAGTCGACGACCTTCAGGATCTACATCAACCCGTTCATCAACATGGCCTGGGCGGGCGGCGTCGCCATTGTGTTGGGCGTCCTGCTTTCGATCGTCCC
>DASSGB010000128.1:0-16897 GCA_035693825.1 Anaerolineales bacterium | reverse complement strand
TGCCGACTGCTGTACGGGCGTAATCCCATGATGACAAGTGCGGATGTGCCGATCCCCTACCTGTCAAAGCCCTCACTGGGCTCAATGGCAATTTCGGGGCTAGGCCGATTCACGCCCCTCTCCCGCTGCGCGGGAGAGGGGCTGGGGTGAGGGCCGCCTTTGTGAGGGCGACGGGTGTGAGGGCCATCCCCGTGGGCTCACCTACGGCGTAAGCGTCAGGTCGACGTAGCCTCCAACAAACTGACTGAGTGCCTGCACGTTCTCGACTGTTTTCCCAATGACAACGAATCGAAGAACTGTCTCTTCCCTGATCCGGGGCACCGACGGGCGAATGCTCACCGCCGCTGCCCAGTTGGCGGTCGGTGAGCTCCGTGGCTCGAGCACATCCTCCTCGCCGATGTACTCGATATTGTTCGGGAGTTCTATCCAAGCCTTCTGCGATGTATCGTATAGATAGGCCGTTGCCCCATATCCCAGTGGAAACCACACTTCTGTGGAAGAGCGGTTCATCAAGAGAAGGTGAATCACTTCACCGTCCCGCGGATCTCCAATCGACTCAGGCAAAGCGAGTTCGAGGGCTTGGTTCCAGTCTTGGACAGCCAGTTCCTTGGCAACAGATTCCCACGCTACGTCAGATGGGGCGCTGGAGGGTGGGGCAAAGCTGGTGCAGCTGGCCATGACCCAGGCCGAGGCGAGAAGCGCCAGTTGGGGCAACCAATACCACACTCGTTGACGGCGCGTTGTCGCCGAGTTGTTAGTCTGCATCGTCGGCTTCGTTTGAACTTGGGACATAAATCCTGATGTCTCTCAGGAGAGGCGGATCATTGAAGCTTGCGACAACGGCCACAGAAACGGTGGCGGGTTCATCGGAACCTAGTAAACCAAGACCGGACATTTGGTCCCCACCTTCGTCTGGCTCACCAGAATATAGGATTGATGAACCGTCCAGAAGCCATGTCGGGCTTGAGTTGTAGCCAATGCCGCCGGTCCTGGCGACGTCAACGCTGACCTTAATCGCCTGCCCCGACTGATTTTCCACCAGCAAGGATTGGAGGAGTGTTCCATCAGGGGACTGAGAGTAGGAAAGTCTGGCAGAGACGTTCGGCTCCTCGGAATTGAGATACTCGCCGTACGCGTAGGGCCTCAGAAGCGCGTTCGCGAGGCCGACCGCTTTCAAGATCACTCCGATAGGCCCCGGGATATCGGCCCGAGGCCCGTAGCTTGGGCCTGTCGAAAACGGGTTCTTTCCAACAAACGTTCCTTCTTCGACGCGGACCGTGTTTCCTCCCGGCAGACTCGGATACCCTGAAATCCACGTTCCCGGTGATCCGCCGCTACCACTTGGACTCGGTGTCGCTGGAGCGGGAGGCGTGGGAGTCGTGGTCAACGATCCGCCTGGCCGAGGTGTCTGGGTCACGATTGGTGTGGGAGTGGAGGATGACAGTCCGACCGCCGGCCCCTCTTCGTCGAATCGAGAAGTCAACATCGTGGGCGGCGCGGGGGTCCCCGTCGCCTCGAACTCCTCCTCCGCCTTCGCTACGCCCGGCGGAACCGGCGTCGGCGGTGCAGGAGGTGGATCGGCTTCGAACGCCGCCTCGGCTTTGATGGCGCCGCGCGGTGCGGCCGGCTTCGGCCTGGGCTTCGGTTTCGAGGCCGACTTGGGCGCCGGTTTCGGCGGCGAGGAAGTCGCCTTGCGCGGGCCGCTGCCGGCCCCTTCCTCAAGCCGCCCGCCGATCCCCTTGCGAAGCAGCCCCAGCGGAGATGTGCTGATCAATGCCATCACCGCCGCCGTCAAGGCCACCCACGGCATGGGATCCGGCGCCGCGGCCGGGGGCTCAGTGGCGACAAGCACGCCGCTGTAGCCCTGCAATCCCCACCTGCGCATGAACTCGGAGGCGGTAATGGTTACATCCCCCAGCGTCGGATCATTGTAGGAGATCCACTGTCCATCGGGTGAGATGCCGGTCACGGTGACGAAATGCCCCGGCTGCCCTTCGCCGTTGGCACCCAGTGACACGACTACCGGGCGCTGGGCTTCAAGCTCCGCAGCCAGCATGCCGATGTCGCCACCATGGAACGAAGTAGAGCCCCGATAGCCGAAGGACTGCGCCGCAAAGGCCAGCTCTTCCACCCCCGTGCCGAACTCGTACATCATGCCGTTCCCCTGAAGGAATCCCAGCAGCGCCGGCGAGGCAGGCGCTGCGCCCGGCAGAGCCGAGAGCGCCATGCCCAATGCCTGGACTCCACACGAGACATCGGATGGATCCTGGTGCCGAAGGGGGACGGCCAACGATGGAAAGGCAGGCACGGAACTCGTGTTCGTCGCCTCAACATCTACCCGCGCCAGCGGCATGGGGATGACGGCCTCGACCGGCACGAATGCGCCGGCCGGATCGACGCCCACCAGCTCACTCGCGCCCATCTCAGGGTAAGGGTTGATCTCAACCGACCCCGGTGGCGCAGGCAGACACTCAGGATCGGTTGGCGGGCAGCCGGAATTCGCCGCCGCGGCGCCGCCCGGACCCATCAGGAGCAGCAAGGCGGCGATGGACGCCGCCTCGATCATGTGCCGCAGGTTCGACATTGCAGCCCCCTTGTCTCGCCCCAACACGTGTAGATCACACTAGCATGGGAGTGGGGACGAGTCAACCACAGCAGTCTGAACGCAGACTGAACGCGAGGCTCTTCTCCCCCTGTAGTCCCCCACAGGGGGGACGGTGGGGCAATGTCCCTCCGCTCCGCTACGGGATGCCTCGCGATTGCCCCCCACACTCCCTAATATGGGCGTGTCCGTGAGACTCAATGCCGCGCACATTGCGTTCGGATAGAAATCTGCGATCGATGGGGTGGGGCCTCAACCAAGCCGGAGGCAGGTCGAACAAACAGGCGCAGGTCCTCATCCGTCACGGCCGCGAGCTCAAGCCTTAGTAGGGGGCGTGGGGGGAAACTCATTCCCCCCACAGTCCCCCGGCGGGGGACTACAGGGGGCGAGGGAGAAAGGGGGGACTAGAGGGGGGAGAAGATGTATGGCATCATTCCGCCACTGGCGTCCGCCGAGGGTAACGGCGGGCGCTTGCCTACGCCAAAGGAGCCCTTCGATGCAGCAGGCCGCCTCCCGCCCTGCCCTCGCCGCCGCCCAGCGCCGTGTCGGGACTCTACATCTGCGAGGGCGACAATCTGCATCTGACGCCCCTCGATGTCGGTGTTCCTCATCCGGGGCTGGAATACATCCGGGTTGATTGACGTTCTGCTCGGGCCCATCATCGTGTCCGAGGAAGTTCTCGCGCCGGTGTAGGACGAGCTGGGGCTACCTCAAGTCGCCGGCACCCCTTGCCTCGCCCGAGCGCCTGGCGTACAGTGACGCCGGGCTTGCCTCAAGCCCGGCCAAGGGCGATTTCATGCGTGCATCCCAACGCCTCATCTACCTCGCGGTCGTTCCCATTGCGGTTGTTGCCTGCGCCACGCCAGGTACGAGCTCGCCAACACCGCCTACGCCGACAACTGCCCCCGAGTCTCCTCCTACTGCCGTTCCCGCCGCGGAGACAGCTCGAGTGCCAACGCCTGACTTGAGTCCGCGGCCGCTCGTCTGGTTCGCGCCGCTGCCGCCGATGCCCACGAGCGCAGGTCGGCCGTTCATCGGATCGGAGGACTTCCTCGACCTGTTCGAGGCCGACGCGCCCTGGGCTGACGCCGCAGCCCACGTGCAGGTCTTCAAGCTGTACGGCGAGTGGGTCGCCTACCATGCCAGCGACGCCGAGTTGCGCCTTGCGGTGGACGCGATTCGCCGACGCGGGCTCGCGCTGGCGGTGGAGGCCGGTCCGCTCGACCCGCCGGCCGAGTGTGGACAGGGGATCGAGGGATTCGCCGGCACCGACGAAGGCCGCCTGATCGCGCGTCGGATCCTCGATGCCGGCGGCCGCATCGACCTGATCGCACTCGACGAGCCCCTCTTCTTCGCCTCGATCTACACCGGGCCCAATGCGTGCCATTGGGACGCCGAACATGTCGCCTCCGAAGTGGGGGAGTACATCAGCGTCATGCGCGGTTACTTCCCCGACCTGGTCGTCGGAGATACCGAGCCGCTGGCCGGTGCCTCCCGACCCACTTCCTACACCGGTTGGCTTGAGGCTTTTCGGAAGGTGAATGGCTATGATCTGGCCTTTCTCCATATGGACATCGACTGGGGAAGGCCGACATGGCCGGAAGAAGTCAAGACCATCGAGGACTTCGGCCGCACCTTCGGTGTTCCCGTGGGCATCATCTATACCGGGAATTTCCAGGATCAGACCGACGAGGCCTGGATCTCGATCGCCGGCGAGCGAGCGCTGCGTTATGAGGATCGAACCGGCGGGCGTCCCGAACACATTTTGTTCCAGTCATGGCACGACAAACCCGACCGCGCCCTTCCGGACAGCGAACCCTATGCCTTCACCGGATTCCTGCGCGCCTATTTCGAGGACCGCGAGGCGCTGGGGCTGAGGCGGGAGGGCGCCGGAGCCAACCTGGCGTATCAGAAGCCCGCCCGCGTTTCGAACGTCTTCGAGGCCCAAAGCGGGGCCTTGGCCGTCGATGGCGATCCCGGAACGAGCTGGAATTCAGGCGGCTTTCCGCTGCAGTGGATCCAGATCGACCTGGGGGAGCCCTACACGATTGCCGAGATCCGCCTGACCGCGGCTCAAACTCCGGCCGGGCAGACCACCCACCTGATCTACGGCCGAGGAGACGGGACCGGCGGCGAGTTCGTCCGTCTGCACACGTTCATGGGCGTGACGGATGATTCCGACGTCCTCGTCTTCACGCCGGAGTCGCCCATCGTCGGGATTCGCGAGATCCGCGTCGAGACCACCTTCAGCCCGTCATGGGTCGGCTGGAGGGAAATCGAGGTGATCGCCGCGGAGTGACCCCTCACCCCTGCCCCTCTCCCACGGACTGGGAGAGGGGTATCCCGACGCTCGACGTGGAGCATCTTTGGCATCGTGTGGCGCGCCGTACTACCCTCTTGTGCCTACCCCTGAAATCTGTGAGGAACTCCCCTCTCCCACTCCGGCGGCGAAGTCCCCGAAGGGGGGAGAGGGTCTGAGGGTGAGTGCCAATCGGAACGGGCCAAGATCAATCCACATCGACACGACGAATTCCCCTCTCCCGCTTCGGCGGCGACGTCCCCGAAGGGGGGAGAGGGGTTAGGGGTGAGGGTCTCTCCGGTGAGGGCCACCTCAAACCCTCCTCACGCCGACGCGCCCGAATACCTCCTCAAGCCGAACTTCCAGAACAGCCTCGATCCGATGACCAGCGCGGCGGCCAACGCCAGCGCGCCCACGCTGGTGGTCGCGTCCAGCCGGCCGGTCAGAGCTTCGGCCGGCACCGTCACGGCGAAGGCCACCGGCACCAGGAACGTCAGCCCGAATCGCAACCAGGCCGGATAGAGACTGATCGGCCACCGCCCCGCCTCGTACATGCTCTGAAAGATCACCAGGATGTTCTCCACGCGAACGAGCCAGAACGAAAGCGTGGCCAGGATCAGCCAAAAGGAATAGACGATCGCCGCGCCCGCCAGCAACATCACCGCGAACGACGTCGCCTGCCCGAGGCCGAGGCGCTCGCCCTGTCGAAGCAGGGCCACCACAAGGACCCCCAATCCCAGGACGACGTTGATCAGCTCCCAGATGTCGAATTCCTGAATGCTGATCAGCAACTGGGCATCCTCGGGCTTGGTCAGGTCGTAGTCGAGCGTCCCCTCCCGCACCGATTCGATGAACTCCTCCATGCTCGGTTGGATCACCACCCCGATGATCCCGCCGACCAGGATGTACACGCCCACCAGCGCCACGAGTTCCTCGGCCCGCCATCCGCCGAGCGTGTCGGTGTAGGCGAACACCACCGCCAGGCCGGCCAGCGCCGTCCCCAGACTCAGAATCGACTGGAACATCTGGACGACGAAGTTGACGCGGTAGGCCAGCTCGCCCATGACCCCGACTCGAAACGAAACCCACAACAGCCGCAGCGTGCTCACGCGCCCACCGCCGAGTACCGCCGCACGCCGGCGCGCCAGACGACCCTCATCAGGCCGACCCCCAGCAGAATCCAAATCGCCTGGGCGGCGAAGCCGGTCAGGGCCTCCACGGGGGTCAGGCGGCCCAGCAACAACTCCACCGGGAACGCCACCATCCATCGGAACGGCAAAACTCCGGCGATGGCCTGGAGCCACTCGGGCATGAGGGACAGAGGCGCCATCTGACCCGAGAGGAAGAGCATCGACACGAAGTACATCTGGTTGATGGCCCCGACCCGCGTGGTCCAAAAGGCAGCCTGCGCCAGGGACCACTCGACCAGGAAACGGACGACGAAGGCCAGGGCCAGTGCCGGCACGAACGCGACGATGGCCCATGGCACGGCCGTGAACTCCGGGCGGAAGAGCAGACCAAGTCCGATCGCGGTCAGCAGCATGCCCGGCAGGCTGATGGCCTTGGAAGTTAGGTTGTCCGCGATGTCGTTGTGGATCGGATGCACCGGCCGCAGCAGAACGGGCGATAGGCCGCCTTCGCGCACGCGGTACTCGTACTCCCACATGATCCAGGTATAGGTGACGTGGTCGACGATCATCAGCACCAGGAAGTAGGCGGCGAAATCCGCAGAAGTGAATTCGCCCACCCGGCCGCCGCCGGCGCGGGCGACGGTCGACCACACGATCAGATAGATGACCGGCTCGAGCACCTGGCCGATCAGCCAGATGACCAGCGCCGCCCGATACTGGAGCATCATGGCGAAGGAGGTCTTGAACTGCTGCAGGTACAGTTCGGCCGTGGGCCTCATTCCGCTCCCGCCGATTCGTTCCGTGCGAAGACACGCTCGATGACCTCCTCGATCGGCGGATCCTCGACCGTCAGATCGATCACCGGCAGGTCGGCCAGGAGTCGGCTGGTCACCCGAGCCGTTTCCGCCTTGGGGACCCTCAAGGTCGCCAGGCCGTCTTCGCAGGAAAGGACTTCGCCGTACCTTTGCAGGTCGTCGCGGCAATCGCCCAGTCGAACGATGATCGTCTTGTGGGATGAGAAGCGCTGGACCAGCCCCGACAGGTCGCCGTCGAACAACAGCTTGCCTTCGTGGATGACGATCACCCGCCGGCACAGGGCCTCGACGTCCGCCATGTAGTGACTGGTGAGCAGGATCGTGGCGCCCGAGCGGCGGTTGTACTCGCTGAGGAAGGACCGCAGCCGGCGCTGCATGGTCACATCGAGTCCGATGGTCGGTTCGTCCAGGAAGACGACCTGCGGTCGGTGCAGCAGGGCGGCGGCCACTTCGCATTTCATGCGTTCGCCCAGCGACAGATTGCGCACCGGCTTGCGCAACAACGGTTCGAGGTCGAGCAGTTCGGTCAGCTCACCCAGGGCGCGCTGGTAAGCCGCCTCCGGGATTCGATACACCGCCCGGTTGAGCTCGAACGAATCCATGGCCGGAATGTCCCACACGAGCTGGTTGCGCTGGCCCATCACGAGCGTGATCTGGCGCAAGAAATCGCGCTCGCGCTTCCAGGGGACGAAACCCAGGACGGCCAGGCTGCCCGATGTGGGATGCAGCAGCCCGGAGAGCATCTTGAGAGTGGTCGTCTTACCGGCACCGTTGGGCCCGAGGAAGCCCACCATCTCGCCGGGCGCCAGCTCGAAGGAAATCCCGTCGACGGCGCGGACTTTCTCGACCTTCCGGTGCACCAGACTCTGCAAGGCGGCCCGAACGCCCGCTTCGCGCTCGGCGACCTCGTAGATTTTGGTCAGCTGTTCTACGCGAACGGCAGGCGATGACATGGATGCTCGCCGTAGAGCCTCGGCCGTGGATTCTACCCGGTCGTTCCCCAGGCTCTCCGCCCCAGGCGGACTGATCTTTCGTGACCTCTTGTGGTGTCCCGCCGACTTTCGCGCGGCGGTACACTTCTTCCAGGGCGTGTGGGTGGGAGGTGGACATGCACTCGAAGCACAAAGCTGAGATGGATCGACGAGGTTTTCTGCGGGCGGCCGGGGGCATCGCCGCCGCGGCGGCCCTGGGTCAGGCATGCCGGTTCGCCGGCCTGACGGCCTCGACCGAGGCGGTCGAACCCACTCCGTTCGAACCCTCAAGCCCGACGCCGACGCTCGCGACCCCAAGGACGACGGCTGCGCCTTCGCCCACGCCCGAATCGCTTGTGGGTCGCGTGGCCCTTGTGCGAACGACCGGTCGCAGCGAAGGGGTGCGTCGCGCCCTCGAGCTGCTGGGCCTCAACCCCGTGGACGGCCGATCAGTCTTCCTCAAACCCAATTTCAACAGCGCCGACCCGGCGCCGGGCTCCACCCACGACGAAGTCCTGCGGACGCTCGTCGAAGAGTTGTGGGAGATGGGCGCGCGTTCCCTGACCATCGGCGATCGCAGCGGCATGGGCGACACCCGCCGGGTGATGCAGACCAAGGGCGCCTTCGATCTGGCCGACGAGTTCGGAATGGAGACCATCGTCTTCGACGACCTGCCGGCCGACGATTGGCTCGAGCCCGCCGCTCCTGAAGGAAGTCATTGGCGGCGAGGCTTTCGCATCGCTCGGCCGGTGGTGGAAGCCGAGGCCGTCGTGCAAACCTGCAACCTGAAGACGCATCGTTTTGGAGGCCACTTCACCCTGTCGCTCAAGAATTCGGTGGGGTTGGTGGCCAAATCCGTTCCCGGCGAAGGCTACAACTACATGACCGAGCTGCACGACTCGTCCGACCAGCGGCGCATGATTGCCGAAATCAATGCAGCCTACACGCCGGCCCTGGTCGTCCTGGACGGAGTCGAGGCTTTTGTGAACGGCGGGCCGGATGTGGGCGACAAGGTCGAGGCCGGGGTTATGCTGGCCGGCGTCGATCGGGTGGCGATCGATGCAGTGGCCGTCTCGATCCTGCGCGACCTGGGGACGACGGCCAATGTGCGCAAGGGGCCGGTCTTCCAGCAGGAACAGATCGCGCGGGCGGTTGAGCTCGGCCTGGGCGCGCCCGGGCCCGAGGCCGTCCGCATTGTCGCCGAGGATTCGGACGGTCAGTCCTACGCCGATCGGCTGATGGGCATCCTCGCCGGTCCGGGAGAGTAAAGAACAGTAGTCAGTGGTGAGTGGTCAGTCGAAAGGCCGGGCCGGGTTTGGCCGGGATCGCGGCCCCTGACGGGACGCTTCCCAGTCGGCCAAACCGGGCTTGGTCTCTGCTGGCCACTCACCACTGGCCACTGACCACTGCCCTTGGGCCTGACCGCGGTCCTCCTTGCGGGGTTGCCCACACGCCAGCAGAATCGGCCTTGTGCGCAGTCGTGGCCTCTTCCTCGTCCTGGGCGGTTTGCTGCTCGCTGCCGGATTCGCCGGCGGCGTGGCCTGGGCCGGTCGTCCCACTCCAACTCCGACGCCAACGATCACTCCCACATCGACCTCTTCCAGCACTTCCACGCCGCTCCCCAGTGCCACAACGGCGCCGACCGACACTCCTACCCCAACGCCCAGCAGCACACCGACGCCCGAGTACACCGCCACTGCTTCCCTCACCCCCAGCCGCACGCCCACAGCCACCGCCACGCCCGAGGTTCGCGGCCGGGTGATGGAACAGGCCAACTGCCGCTACGGCCCGGGCGCCGCCTACCTCTACGAATGGGGCTTGTACCCCGGCAATCGCGTGACGGTGCTGGCGCGCAATCAAGACGGTTCGTGGGTCTACGTCGACCCATGGAACTACGTCGGCGAATGCTGGGTGAAAACCGACCTGCTGAAGATCCTCAGCGGTGACGTCACGGCGCTGGGCGAGCACTACGGCCTCTTGCCATTCGCCGAACTGTACAAACCGCCCCGTTCGGTCAGCGCCACGCGCGCCGGCGACGAGGTTACCGTGATGTGGTCGCCGGTCTGGATGACGGTCGACGACTACCGCGGCTACCTGATCGAAGCCTGGTTGTGCGTCGACCGGCAGCTGATCTTCACGCCGGTGGCGGTTGACGGCCCCGATATCACCCACGGGCCGCACGTCGCTCAGCCCGTGATCATCCTGCACGACGAGGCCGGGTGCAGCCAGCCCTCCTCCGCCCGCATCTACACGGTCGACAAGCATGGCTACACCGAATGGCGCCTGATCTCCTGGCCGCAGCATCCCGGCCCGACGCCGACGTTTGGCCCGGACGGCGAATAGAGTTCGACCCGCACCGGCCGCGGGGGCATCGGCTGGTGTGGCCCCCTTAACAAACCCGTCTTCCCAAGGGAAGACGGGTTTGGGGTCAGTCGACTACGCTACACTTGCGCTCGTGCCCCTGGCGGAGCAAGGCGGTCCCAATGCGAGTCGGCCGGGCGTGATAGCCCTCGTCGGCGCAGGTGAGTTTCTTGAATCGATGCGGCCCATCGATGCGGAGCTGCTGCGGCGAGCCGGTGGGCGTCGCGTGGCGCTCCTCCCGACGGCCTCCGCGCCCGATGGCCCGGGCGTGCCGCAGCGCTGGGCGGCCATGGGAGAAGACCACTTCCGCGCCCTGGGCGCCGATCCCGCGGCGGTCATGGCCCTCGACCGGACCGGATGCCAAGCCGGCGAACATGTCGACCTCGTTCGTCAAGCGGATCTGGTGTACTTCTCCGGCGGGAAGCCCGGCTACCTGCTGCACACGCTGCGCGGCACTCCCCTGTGGGAAGCGGTGCTGGGAGTGCTGTCGAGAGGAGGCGTTCTTGCCGGTTGCAGCGCAGGGGCGATGATCCTCGGCGAATGGATCCCGGATCATCTTAGCCTCCGCCATCCGCCGTTCTGGAAACCGGCGTTCGGACTCGTGCCTGGAGCCATGGTTTTGCCGCATTTCGATGAATTGCCTGCGTGGGTCGGCGGCGTCCTGTGGGCGCTGAGGCCGCGACAGTCTCATTTGATTGGAGTGGACGGCGGGACGGCCCTCGTTGGGGACGCAGACGGTTGGGGAATTCTGGGACCAGGGCGGGTGACCGTTCGGACCCGCGCAGGCGCCGCGAGCTACGCCGCGGGCCAGGCCGTGCAAATCCTCGAATGAAGCCCGAAACCCGGTTTGCCGCGCAAACCGGGTTTCGTATTTGGCCTAAGGCTCCTTCGACACTCGGTTGTAGAGAATGGGCGGCAGACCGGTCTGAGGTGCGGTGTTGAGCAGAAGCTCACCCGCCTCGTCGTCGCAAGAGTAGACGGCGCTGGCACCCGTGGCGGAGCCGTAGCCTCCAAGACCCGAAGGGTCGATCGGTCCTTCGGCCACTTTGTCGCCGTTCATGTACATCTCTTGGGAGAAGACAACCGAGTTGCCGGTCAGGGCAAAACCGAGGTTGCTCAGCCCGTCGGAGCTGTAGGTGCCCTCACCCGTGCCCACGATGGTCATCAACGAGTCGATGGTGATGTCGTTGCCCAGGGGTTCGTTCTTCTGGTTGATGTGGTAGCTGTAGAAGAAGTCGAATTCACCCCTCATCGTGCCGTCGGCGCGGAAGTGGTAGCGCCACAGGCCGCCGGCGGAGTCGAACTGATACATTCCGGGTGTATCGGCGAACGGCGCCTCGGCGTACTCGGCGAAGCTGTCGATGTCGATGTCCCAGGTGCCGACGAGGCATTCATCGCAGCCCAGATCTCTCTTGGGCAGCATCGTGAGTTCGAGCGCGTAGGACCCTCCCGAAGCCTGGGTGCTGGTCACGAGGACGTAGTAATCGATCGGTGCGCATCCTGCCGATACGATCGGAGGCATTTCACCCCAGGTTGCCGTCGCCAGGACATTGCGAGCGCCGTCCAGGCCTTCGGCGGAACCGGTCAGAGCCTTTTCCACGGTGTACTCCCGCCCCTCGACGAAACGGATCGCATGCCGGTCCAGGACGAAGGGCGGAGGCGTGAGGCTGCGGATCTCGGCATCGTACACCTCGATCTGGTGATCCTCCGGGACGAGCGGGGGATACGTCGGCAGCGTCTTCCCACCGGTATCGACGATGGAGCCATCGATGGTCGCTCGGCCGAAGTCGTGGAAGAGGGTCTGGACGGCGGGGAAGTCGGCCAGGGCGGTGGCCTGCGCGGCCTCGCCGCCCCCGAACGGCATTTTTCCGATCAGCTGTAGGATGCCGTTGTCGCCGATCTTGGAACTCAAGAACTGGAAGAAGGCGAAGTTCTCGTAGCTCATCTGCAGCAAGGAGGTGTTGGCCGACTTCCAGACGAAGCCTCCCAGGAACTCCCACTCGGCATTGACCTCCGGGTAGACCACATTGCTGAAGTAGGCCGCCGTCCCCTCGCCCCACCAGTCCTGGACCGCCCAGGCGTCGTCGGACTGCTCCGGGAAGTTCCACACCTGGAAGCAGTGGAACACTTCGTGGGCGATCGTCTGGGCGAAGTGGCTGAAGTCGTCCGGCGAGGATTTGGTTTGCTCGTTGGCCTGGATCGCCGGGAGGTAGACCACAATCAGACATCGCTGATCTGTGCTCTCGCTGGGCACCATGGCCAGGATCGTGGCCGACTCCTGGGCATTGAGCAGAGAGAAAACGATGTCGATGCCTTTGAGAATGGAGACGCCGGAAGGAGGCGTCAGCAAACTGTAGCGATTCCAGGCGACGGTCGCCGCGCCGTAGGCAGCTTCAGCGTACACGGGCAGGGCGTAAGCGATCGGATAGAACACCCGGAAGGTCTGGCCGCTCATCCCGCCTTCCTTGACCAGCATGCATTTGAGGCCCGACCCCGGCGGGAAACCGGCGGCGTAGAGATCCTCACAGTCCTGAACGTCCGACGAGGGCGCGCCGAGGCCTGGGCCGCGCCCCAGACCGATGGGGGCAGGATCGGAGACTTCCAGGAGTCGTTCGATGGGCGGGGCGATGATGCCGAGCAGACGCTCGATCTCGGCCTTCGTCGCCGGATCGGAGCCCTGGCGCAGGTAGCGCTGGGCCTCTCGCACGATCCCGAAGCCTTCCAGGTTGGAGGGAATCTCCGAGTACGTCGAGGCGACGGTTGCCTCGCCGGTGAACAACCTCAGGCTCTGGATCAGCCCTTCTTCGGAGGTCCATGCGCCTGACTCGACCCGTTCCTGGAAGGCATCGATCAGACCGCCCGGCGGCGGAGGCTCGAGCTCCAACAACCCGCCAGAGGGCTGTTCGGTCGGTGCCGCGCCCGTCGCGGGCGCACCTGCGGCCGGGGTGTCAAGCGCCGTGGGCTGGCCGGCACCACCGCCCAGGTTACATGCCAGGGAAACTGCCGCCAGGACGATCAGGAGGCGAAAGACTGGGCTGCCTCGCATGGAAACCTCCACAGGACGGCTGCAGCCGGGAACCGAAACCCGGTTTGCGCAGCAAACCGGGTTTCGTATTTGGCCTAAGGCTCCGACACTCGGTTGTACAGAATGGGCGGCAGGCCGGTCTCAGGTGCGGTGTTGAGCAGAAGCTCGCCCTCCTCTTCGTCGCAGGAGTAGACGGCGCTGGCACCCGTGGCGGAGCCGTAGCCGGCCGACATGTCGATGGGTCCCTCGGTCATCTTCTCGCCATTCATGTACATCTCCTGGGAGAAGACGACCGAGTTGCTGTCGACGGCGAAGGTGAGATTGCTCAGCCCATCCGAAGTGTAGGTGCCCTCACCTGTGCCCACGATGGTCATCAACGAGTCGATGGTGATGTCGTTGCCCAGGGGCTCGTTCTTCTGGTTGATGTGATAGCCGTAGAAGAAGTCGAACTCGGCCAACATGGTGCTATCGGCGCGGAAGTGGTAGCGCCACAAGCCGCCGGCGGAGTCGAACTGGTACATTCCGGGCGTATCGGCGAACGGCGCCTCGGCGTATTCGGCGAAGCTGTCGATGTTGATGTCCCAGGTGCCGACGAGGCACTTGTCACAACCGAGGTCCGACTTAACGCTGATGCCGAGGGTGATCTCGTACATGGGCCCTGTCAGTGATCCGGTCCGGGTCAGGACGTAGTAGTACTTGAGGGGCGAGCAGGTCGCCTTAACCTCGGGCGGTAAGGCGCCCCAGGCCCCGACGACGTCCTTGAGCCGCGCCGCCGCCGCTCCGGAGGACCCTGAGGGCACCGGATTGGTGGCGTAGGCGCGATCGTTCTGGAAGGTGAAGCCGTAGCGCATCAGGACGAACGGCGGAGCGGCGAGGTTCAGCGAGTCGGCCTGGGTAATGTTCAGGCGGTTCTCCGGCAGCACATACGCGGGCTTTGTCGGCAGGTAGACGCCCGCCCCCGCCGAATCGAGGATCTTCCCGTCCACAAAGGCGAGCGCGTAGTCGTGAAATATGGTTTCCATATTGGGCTGGGCCGCCAACTTCCCAGCCTGGGCCGCCTCATCGCCCGACGTGGGCATCGTCGCCAGGAGCGACAGCAGCCCGTTGTTGCCGAGGCTATTGCCCAGGTACTGGAAGAAACCGAAATTGTCGTAGCTCATGTTCACGACCGAGGTCTGGGCCGAGTTGACCTGCCAGGCCGTGGTACGGAACCACTCGTCGTTCGTCTTCGGGTAGACCACATTGCTGAAATACTCGGCGGCTCCCTCGAGCCACCAATCCAGGACTTCGTAGGCGCCGTTGAAGCCCGCCGACCAGTGAGCCGGGTAGTTCCAGGCCGTGAAGCAGTGAAACATCTCGTGGGCCATGGTCTGCTGGAACACGGCGAAGTCATCATCGGCGCTCTTTTTGTTTTCGTTGTCGACGATCGAGTCGGGGTAGATGATGATCCGGCAGCCGGTGCCTCCGGCGTACTCCCAGGGCGTAACGGCCAAGGCGTCTGCCTTAGGGGTGTTGATGAGCGTGAAGACGACGTCGACGTTACCCAGTTTGCCCGCTGCGCCGCCCACGAACAGACCGCCGAAGGAGCTGAGCGAGTCCTTGACCGCCTGCAGGGCAGCTCCCAAGTAGCCGGATTGAGAACCCCAGATCTGCTGAGGCGATTCGGGCCCGAACACGCGAAGTTTGAGACCCTGGAACTGTTCCTCGGTGTATTGGAAGCACACCATTCCCGGCACATCCGGAAAGCCGTCGGTCCACAAAGTGGAACAGGGCAGCTGGAGGTTGGCTTGCGCGAGCCCGGCCGAACCGCGTCGGCTGCTGGGACTGTCGATTTTCCGCGAGAATGGCAGCAACTTCTCGGGGTCGGGGGCCACGATGTTCAGCAGCCGCTCGATCTCCTGCCTGGCCTGCTCGTCGCTGCCAGTTTGGAGATAGCTGATGGCCTCCATCACCAGACCGGTGCCTTCCAATTCGCTGGGCACCTCGGGGAAGGCCTGCCCGGGTTCCATCTCCCCGGTGAAGATCTTCAGACTCTGGATCAATCCTTCTTCGTAGGTCCAATCGCCCGATTCGACCCTGGCCTTCAGCGCGTCCAGAATTCCCTCGGGAGGCGGCTGCTCGAGCTCCAGCCATTCCCCCGGCGGTATCTCGGTCGGCGAGGGGCTCGCCTCGAGCGACGGAGGGCCGGACGTCGACTCTGACGTCGTGCTCGGTTCCGTTCCAGAAGCGCCTCCGCCCAGGCTGCAGGCCAGCGAGACCACAGCCAGAGCGATCAGAGCGCGAAAAGATCCATGGCGCGCCATCAGATCCTCCCCACGGCGATGCCGATCGGTTGAATCACGGGTACGGCGGCAATCACTGATGGCACACACTCAGTTCCACGTCGGAGAAGACCTGGGTGCGGCCGAGAATGGCCCCGCCGGCCCCTTCGGCCACGAACTGATACTGAAGGAAGGCCTCGGCGTACGAGGTGAAGCCGGGGATCGTTTCGGAAGCCAGGGTGAAGTTGAACACGCCTCCGCCCTGGGGCATCATGGCCACGCCGTCGTTCCAGGCGGTGGTCTCCCCACCGCTCTTGTCCTTCAGACGGAAGAAGAGCACGACGTTGCGCAGGTTCGGATAGGTGGCCTCAACGCTCAGGTCGATTTCCTTGGGGCCGCAACCCACACCGCGGTAGTAGAAGATGTCGCTCGAGGACTGCGGCGCCGAGAATCCCTGCGTCGGCACCGTAGGAGTGGGCGCCGTCCATGCCGGCAGGAACTGGTAGTCCCAGCCGAAGTTCAGTCCGGCATAGGCCAGCCCCTCGCTCAGGCTGACGGACACGGCCTGAGGATCGAGGTGGGCGGCGGGCGCCGTCCAGCCTCCGGGGATCAGGATGGTGTCGTTGCCGTCAACGAGCGCGCCGACGGATACGCAGTAATCACCGGAAACGAGCCCGGGGAAACTGTACGTTCCATCCGGCCCGGTGACGGCGGTGGCCAGCCCGGAGGAGGGGCAGACTCCGGAGCCCAGGCGCACGGTGACTCCCGCCAGGCCCGGCTCGCCTGCCTCGAGGATCCCATTGGCTTCGTACGATCCACCCCAGGGCGTGCAACCGGGCGGCGGCGCCGGAGGCAGCGGGCCGTCGGGCAGGGCGCACAGGTCGTGCCAGACCATCCCGCCGATCGAGCCGCCTTCCTGCACGACGATATCCGTGCACAGGCAGACGTTGGGCATGGTGTCGCCGTTGGGCGCCACAAGTTTCCACGATCCGACATACCAACCGGCCTGCATCGGGGCCGTCTGATTCAGGTTGATGACGACCTGCTGGCCCGGAAGGACGGGGATCGCCACCAGCGAGCTCAGCGGGATATCCAGCGGTGCCCCCATCGACGATCCGCCCTGCGACGGCGAGGGGCCGCCCTCGAACACGAGGTGATAACCATCCCCCCAGCTGCAAGTGCCCTGGTTGACTACCGTCCATGACATGACGAAGGCCTGGCCCGGAGTCATGTGGGTCTTCTGCAGAGGCGTGGAGAATGTGATGTCGAGGGCGTTGGTGCAGGAGGCTTGGGGCGCCAGGAAGATGCTGAAAGACGTCGGGAGATTCGGGTCGGAGGCGACAGGGATGGGATACCCCAGACTCGGGAAGGACCCGGAGAAAGTCCAGCCCGCCTTGGCCGCCTGCACCAGGCACGACCCGGCCGGCAGATTC
>DASSGB010000127.1:0-5687 GCA_035693825.1 Anaerolineales bacterium | reverse complement strand
GGATACCACGCCTGGTCCACTTTCAATAAGTCCTTACCGTTGAAGTGATCGTCGGGGATGGCTTCGCCCTGCAGCCAAGCCTCGAGCGCCTTTGCCGCCAGCCGGATGAGCTCTGACCGCCCGAGCTCCCACCGCTGCTCGATCTCGTGCGCGAGATCGGCCAGGACATGCACGTGCAGGAACTCGAAACGATCCTTGGGCGGCTGAATGGCGAAGGTGTAAGTGTGCCCCCGTTCCAACCGACGCTGGATGCCCTCGCGGTCCACATAGAACTGGAAGGGAAAGGCCGACAGGTCCTTGCGCCGAATATAGAAACGCCTCATCCGGGATTCTCCACGCGATATCCGTGACTTATGATAGTGTCAATGATCGCCTGAGGGCTAATCTGGGCTGGATCATAGGTGACTTCCAGGTCCTGGAGGCCGCCCTGCACGTCGGAGATGCCGGGCAGGGCTCGTAGGTCCAACATCAAGGTATTCAGGTCCTCGATCGAAAGCGCACCCGAGTAAATGAGCGTGAGGGTCTCCAGTTGGCGGGTGGCCGTCGCCGTAAGGCGCGGGGTTGAGCGCGGGGCCGGTGGTGACGGCGTGGGCGGCACTGAGACAGCCGTGTCGGTCGGTGCCGGCGCTGAAGTCGCGATAGAGCCGGCTGCAGGTCGGCCGCAGGCCAGCGCCAACCCCACCAGCGCCAGCCCTATCCCTATCGAGCGCCCCAAAGCCTGAACCATGTGAAAAGACATCGAGCAGTGCTGGGTCAGGTCCCGTGGTCTGGCGCTCACCCCGCGCCCCTGGCGTGCCGGGCACGACGGCCCTCCAACAGGCGGCGTGCCCCCCGGACTCTGCTTTCACGCCTCGCGCGCGATCACAGATCCAGGGGGCAGTCTTCCACTCGTCGCGTGGCGGCGGCTAGCCCATCAGCTCAGCAGGCTCATGACCGCCTGCTGGATGAGGTTCTTGGCCATGTCCACTTTGTACGCGTTGTCGGTCATGGGCCGGGCGTTGAGCATGGCCTGCTCCGCCGCCTGGCGTGCCACGGCTTCCGTGATCGTCTGGCCCTTCAGCGCCGCCTCGGCCAGCGTGGACTGGTGGGGTGTGGGCGCCACACCGCCGAGTACCACACGGCCATCCTGCCAAACCCCGTTCTCAATCTGCGCGGCAATCGCGACGCTGACGATGGCAAAGTCGTAGACGTCGCGCTGAGTGACCTTGAAGAAGGCGCTCTTCAAGCCGGCCGCCGGAGCCGGCACGGAGACCTCGGTCAAGATTTCATTGCGCTCGAGTACCGTCTCCTTCAGCACATTCACGCGCGGTCCGATGAAGAACTCAGTGAACGGGACCTGCTTCGACCCGCCCGGCCCGATGACGTTGGCCGTGGCGTTGAAGGCGATTAGCGCGGGCGCGGTGTCGGAGGGGTGGACGATATAACACAGCTCGCCCTCGAGGATGGCGTTATACTGGTTTTCGCCGGTGACGGCGAAGCAGAAGTCGCCGCCTTTCTTGTAGCACGGGAATTCGCGGCCGCGCAGATACCAGCAGCGCGGGCGCTGTAGCAGATTGCCGCCGAGGGTGCCCGTGTTACGGATCGAGGGCGAGGCCGGGGCGCCGACCGCCTGGGCCAGCGCCGGATAGTTGCTCTGCACGTCGGGCGACTCTTCGATGCTCGTGAGGTTGGTCAGCGCTCCTATCTTCAGGCCGCTGGCGGCGTCGAAGCGGATGTAGCTGGTATCGGGGATGGTGCGGATATCCACCAGCACATCGGCGCGCGGCGCGCCTGGGCCATGCAGGTCGTCCTTGATCCAGCCCAACAGGTCGCTGCCGCCGGCGATGACCTGGGCATTCTCATGCTTGGTGAGCGCCTCAACCGCGTCCTCCCAGCTGGTCGCCGGATAGTACTTTAGGCTTCTCATGTCTTCCTCCTCAGACGCCCGTCGACTTGAGCGCATCCAAGACTTTCTTAGGGATCATGGGCAGCGACTTCATCCGGATGCCCACGGCGTGGTAGATGGCGTTGGAGATGGCCGGGGACGCCAAGGCCAGCGCCGGTTCGCCGACGCCTTTGGCCCCAAATGGCCCCACCGCATCGTCGCTCTCGATGAACATCGCCGTGATCGGCGGCGTGTGATTGATCATTTGCATCTTGTAGTCGTCCAGGTTCGCGGTGACCGGGATGCCGGTCGCCGGGTCGTACTTGAACTCTTCGGTGAGCGCGAAGCCGATCCCCTGGACGGCGCCACCTTCGACTTGGTTGCGCAGCCCCAGCAGGTTAATCACCCGCCCCACGTCGTGGACCTGCAGCGCGTCAACCACCTGCACCACGCCGGTCTGGGTGTTCACTTCGACCTCGTAGAAAGCGGCGGCATAGGTCTGCTGCGCATAGCGGGTCTCCGGCGGCACCACGCCCCGGCCGATGACCGTCGCCGCGGCCGGGATAGGCTGGGCGTCCACGATCACGAACCCCGAGGCCACCGCCTCGCGGAACGTGATGGGTTTGGTCGTCGCGTCATCTTTGATCGAGATCAGCCCGTCCTTCACGTCCAACTGCTCGGCCTTGATCTGCTTGCCCAAGTCCTTGGTGAACTTGGCCGCGGCGAAGTCCAGGAGTTGGCGACGCGCGTCCTCGGCGGCGGTTTGCACTGCAAGGCCGATGGACTTGGTCGCGCGGCTCCCAGCCACCACGCCCGTATCGCTGGTGAACTCCGTGTCGGGCGTAGTCACGTAAACCTGATCCAGCGCCGCGCCCAGGGCCTCGGCGGCGATCATGGCAAAGGTGGTGCGCTGCGGCCCGCCAATGTGGGCGCCACCCTGCACCACCAGCACCGAGCCGTCGGGCGGGATCTGAACCACCGCCGTCATCGGCGGGCCCTTGGAGCCCTTGTTGCAGGCCATAGCCATGAAGCCCACGCCGCGCTTGATCGGCCCCTCGCTCGTGCCGACGGCGTCCCAGCCCTTCCAGCGATCCTTCCAGCGGAAGGCCTCGGCGCCTTTCACAATGGCCTCGCGCAGTCCATTGCTCGACCAAGGCAGGCCGGATTCGGGATCGCCCTCCTCGTTGATATTCATCAAGCGCAGTTCTACGGGGTCCATGCCCAGCTTCTCCGCGGCCTCATCCATCAGGGTCTCCAGCGCGAACACGCCCGACGGCTCGCCCACGCAGCGCCGTGCGCCGGCCACCGCCGAGTTGGTGATAACACCCACGCCTTCCAGGGCCACGTTCGGGCAGTTATACTGCAGCCGGGCGGCACTCAGCGTATCAGCCGCCAGGAAGGCTGCGAACGGGCTGTAGGCGCCCGCGTTAACCAGCGAGCGCGACTGGAGGGCCGTCAGGCTGCCATCTTGCTTGAACCCGAGCTTGACGCTCTGGATGACCGGATAGTGGTGCGAGGTCTCCAGGAACACGTCGGTGCGGCTGAGCTCGTAGCGCACCGGACGACCGGTCTTCTTGGCCAGCAGCGACACGAGCAGAATGTAGGGATAGGCGACGCCGGCTTTGTCACCCCATCCGCCGCCGGTGAAATCGGCGATGACGCGGACGTGGCTCTTGGGGAGGCCGAAGCTGGCAGCCAGCAGGTTGGCGGTGGCGTGCGTGTACTGGCTGCTGACCCACATCGTCAGCCGGTCGCCTTCCCATTGGGCAACGGCCGCGTGCGGCTCCATGGCCACGTGCTCCTGGTCTTGGGTATCGGTGGTGTGCTCGACGGTCACGTCGGCTTCGGCGAAGCCGGCCGCCGCGTCGCCCCGCTCGACTTTATACGGGTTGCCGGCTAGGTTGGACTGGAGGTCGCTGCGCGCCAGCGGCGAGCTGGGCTTTTCAGCCTCGCGCGGGTCGAGGACGAACGGCAGGGCCTCGTACTCGACCTCGATCAGGCGCAGGGCGTCCTCGGCCACTGTCTCGCTCGCGGCGGCCACCACCGCGACGCCGTCGCCGACCAGCGCCACCTCCGAGGCGAGGATGGGTCGCCCACCCGCCGTCATCTTCTCCGGGATGTCCTGGTAGGTGAAGACCGCCTGGACGCCTGGCAGCTGCGCTGCCTTGCTCGTGTCAATGCTCTTCACCCGGGCATGCGGCAGCGGGCTGCGCAGGACCTTGACGTAGAGCATGTTGGGCAGGTAGACGTCCACCGTGTACCTGGCTTGGCCGGTCACGATCTTGTAGCCCTCGATGTCCCGTTGCTCTTTGCCGATGATGCTGAATGCGCTCGGCTCGGCTTGCGCGGGGCGCTGGACGGGCGCAGCGGCGGGTGGCCGGGTCTTCAACGCCCGGTCCAGGTCCTCCAAGCCGTAGAGATCGACGAACTGCTTTTCCGCCGCCGTTAACTTCTCGTAGTCAATTGCCGTAACACGTGATTGCGTTGACATCTCATCCCTCCCTCTAGGCCATTTGCTTCGCGGCCTGCTGGATGGCCCGGATGATGTTGGGATAGGCACTGCACTTGCACATGTTGCCGGCCATGTGGCGTCGAATCTGCGCTTCCGAGGGATTCTTCACGTTGTTGAGCAGCTCCGCGGCGCGCATGATCTGGCCCGAGGTGCAGAAGCCGCACTGATACGCCATCTCGTCCCAGAAGGCCTGCTGCAAGGGGTGTAGTGCGCCCTCCACCGCCAGGCCCTCGATGGTGACGATTTCCTTGCCCGCTTCGCGCACGGCCAGCAGCGAACAGGAGTTCTGAGCCACGCCGTTGACCAGCACCGTGCAATTGCTGCAGTAGGAACCGTTGCAGCCGATATGGGTCCCCGTCAGGCCGAGGTCGCGCCTGAGCAACTCGGCCAGTGTGGTCTGGGGCTCGACGACAACCTGCTGAGTCACGCCATTCACCTTGAGCGTGATCACAGTCGTGCCCTCGACCAGCCGGGAGACCTCCGGCGCCGGGGCCGGGGCTGGCTCACCAGGCACCGGAACTTCCTTGATCACTTCCACCGTCTCAGGCTGCCGCGTTGAGATGACGACAGCCGCTGCCACGCCGGTCACCACCACGCCTGCGCCGGCCCCGACGAGGAAGTCACGCCGGGAAATCTTCATCGGCGCTTGTTCGGATTCCTCAGAGGGAACCTTCTCTTCGTCTGCCATGGAACTACCTCCTCATCTAATCGTCATGCTAGCCGACCAAGCCTCGGCCCGGCTTATCGCGGCGATGTTTCGTCAGGGTCTCGATATTCCTCTCCTTTTCTCTCCTCTAAATTCGGCTGAGTTGGCTCGGCGCTAAGCGCCTGCACCGGTCCGTTGGCGCTTTCCTCGCACAGCGCGGCGACGGCCTGCTTGCATTCGTTGAGCGACCGCCATAATTCGGCCAGTTCGTCGGCATGCAGCTTTTGATAGGCTTGCAGTTGCTGCTCAAATCTCAAGAGGCGACTCGCGAGATCTACAGGCAGGTTCACAATAGACCTCCTCTTGCACTGGCGATGAGGAACACAGCCCTGCCAGGTTAGGCCCAAGTTAGAGAGATATTAGAGAGATATAACCTTTATATCCCAGAACAGGGGGAAACAGAAGAGGCGGGAGGGTCAACAACTGGCCCAAAAGGGCCAATCCGATCTTACAGTGGATTCCAATTGCAGGTACACCATGCCGGAGTCGAGCCTTATAGCGCAGGCAGGATAGGCACCCAGGAAGCCTGGCTGTTTCCTAGGGGCTAGAGCAGGCCACGTTTGAAAGCCTCGGCCACTGCCTGGGCCCGGCTGGCTGCCCCCAGT
>DASSGB010000126.1:0-10746 GCA_035693825.1 Anaerolineales bacterium | reverse complement strand
GAGGAAGACCACAGGCCAACGGATTGCGATGCGTCGCATTCGATACCTTTGAAAGCGGCGAAGTCTACCGACGCCGCAACGAGGCCAGTTTCTCGAACAGCTCCCGCTCTTCGGCGGTCAGAGAGGTGGGGACGACGACTTTCAGATGGGCGTACAGATCGCCCGTGATCGAACGACGCTGGAGCCCAGGCATGCCGCGGGCTTTCAGACGGAAGGTCTGGCCCGGCTGGCTCCCCGCCGGCACTGTCAGGACGACCCCGCCGGCGGGGGTCTCGACTCGCGCCTCACCCCCAAGGACGGCGGTGAACAGGTCGACCTCGACGTCGGTATGCAGGTCATCGCCTTCGCGCCGGAATCGCGGGTCGGATTGAACGTCGACGAGCAGGAAGAGATCGCCGGGCTGACGGCCGGCCTCGCCCTGGCCCGAGACGCGGATGCGCGTGCCGCTGCGCGTCCCCGGCGGGATCTTGACCTCCAGCGTGCGCCCATCGCGGCGAATCTGCCGCGTGGTGCCGGCGAAGGCCTCCTGCAGGCTGATGCTCACCGGCTGCTCGAGGTCGCGGCCGCGTAGGCTTCGCCCGGCGCGTTGCTCCTGCGTTCCCCCGAAGATAGCCTGAAAGAAATCGGAGAACCCGCCGCCGAACAGGTCGTCAAGATCGCCGACCTCGACGTGAATGCCTCCCGGCCCGCCGCTCGTCCACTGCGACCAATCGAAGCCGCCCCGTCCGCCGGTGCGCTGCCAGGCTTCGTAGGAGGCGCCCAGCTGATCGTACTTGGCGCGCTTCGAGGGATCGCCGAGGACTTCATACGCCTCGTTGATCTCCTTGAAGCGCTCTTCGGCGCGCTTGTCGCCGGGGTTCTTGTCCGGGTGATATTGGACGGCAAGCTTGCGGTAGGCGCGCTTGATTTCCTTCTCGTCCGCCTGCCGATCGACCCCCAGAACCTTGTAGTAGTCCTTGTAGTCCACGAAGCCCCTCGGCGGGATTCTAACAGGTTGAGGCCAGAGCCGGCGATCGATACGCGGACGTTCTGCAGACGTCTGGCGGGCCCGGCCGCGGACACCTGTGGCAGCGCCGGCCCCACACGGCCGTGGCGGGATTTTCAGGACACTCGCGGAACGCAGATGCGCCGTTCGTACTGCTCTGAGGCCAAGTCTTCCGTGCTATCATACCCGCATGAACGTCGTCCCCCAGCGCGAAAAGGTGCTTGTGGTGGACGAAGACCCCGATGTCCTCGACCTCATGGCGCGGCAAGTGCTCGAGCCCATGGGGTACGTGGTGGCCACCGCCGACGACGCCGGTGCCGCCATCCAGCAGGCCCTCAACTTCGCGCCCGACCTGATTGTCGCCAGCCTGACCCTGCCCGGCCTCTCGGGCAAGGATCTGCTGGTTGCCCTGCGATCGCAGGGCATGGACGTCCCCATGTTGGTCACCGCGGCGGAGGGCATGGAGGCGGACGCCATTCAGGCATTTCGTCTCGGAGCGCGCGACTATCTGGTCAAGCCTCTGCGCGAGGCGGAAGCCGTGGCCGCCGTCGAGCGCGCCCTCAACGACGTCCGGCTGCGCCATGAGCGCCAGCAGCTGGCCGAGGAATTGGCCGAAAGCAATCGCCAGCTGGAGCGGCGGGTCCGCGAGCTGACGACGCTGTACGGAATCGGCAAGGCGGTCACGTCGACCACGCATCAGGGCCAGCTTTTCGCCAAACTGATGGAAGGCAGCCTGTACGTGGCCGAGGCCGACCTGGGCTGGGTTCTGCTTCAGGAGGAAAACTCCGAACAGCTTGTGTTGCGGGCGCAGAAGAATCTTCCGCCGGCCCTGGCCGGGAAACTCCATCAGCCCTGGGACGACGGAGTCAGCTCGCTGGTCATGCTTTCGGGCGAGGCCCTCAGCATTCACGGCGAAGGCCTGGGCCAGTTCAAACTGGCGCGCTTCGGCAAGGCGGCTTTGATTGCCCCGGTCAAAGTGCGCGATCAGGCCATCGGCGTGGTGTGTGTGGCGCGTCAAGAACCGCGGCCGTTTTCCGACCGCGAACAGGCCATGCTGGAAGCGGTGGCGGACTACGCCTCGATTTCGCTGGTGAACGCCCGGTTGTTCCAGGCCCTCGAGGCGCGCGCCCGACACCTTCAGCAGGTGGTCGATCAAACCCATGGAGGCGTACGCCTGGCGGTGCTGGACACCGCGCGTCAGAGCCTGCGGGGCCTTCTCAACCAGCTCGAGACGAACGCGGAACCCGACGCCGCCCAGGCCCTGAGTCAACTGGAAACAACCCGCCGCACCCTGGAGGCCGTTCTACACACGATCGAAAACACTCCCGGCGAAGCTTCGGCTGAGCCGGCCCAGAGCGGCGCCGTAGCCGGCCGTTGAGCGCCGGCCCGCGCCGCAGCGCGGCGCCGAACCAACGATGTCCCAGACGCTGATCCTCGTCGCCGATGACAGTCGCGAAATCCGCGACTTCCTGGAACACTCCGTCCTGACCCCAGCCGGGTACACCGTGCGAAGTGTGGGCGACGGCATGTCGGCCCTGACGCTGGCGCGTGAACTGCGGCCGGACCTGGTCATCACCGACTGGCAGATGCCGGGGCTCAACGGATTGGACCTTACGCGCCGATTGCACGCCGAGCGTTTGTCCCTTCCGATCATCTTCACCACCGGTGAAGGCTCCGAGGCCCTGGCGGTGGAAGCCCTCCGGGCCGGCGCCACCGACTATCTGCCCAAGCCGTTCGAGGCCGAGCAGATGCTGGCGGCCGTCGGCCGGGCCATGGCCGAAGGCCGCCGCTGGCAGGGCCTCGAGAAAAGCGTCAGCGAGTCGCAGGACGCGAAGGGTGCCCTCGAGAAGCGGCTGAACGAGCTGGAGGCCCTGGCCCAGATCGGCCGGACGGTGACGGCCACGCTCGATCTCGATCCGGTGCTGACAGCCGTCGTGGAAGACGCCGTGAGGCTGACCGGAGCCGAAGAGGGCAGTCTCCTGCTCCTCGATCCCGAAAGCGGCGAGCTCTACATGCGGGCGTCGAAGAACTTCGATGAGGAATTTGCCCGCGCCTTTCGCCTGCAGGTCCAGGATTCGCTGGCCGGGCAGGTCGTGGCTTCGGGCGAGCCCGTGGTCATCGACGAGCGGTCACCGCAAAAGATCAAGACTTCCTACCTGGTGCGTTCTCTACTGTACGTGCCGTTACGCGTGCGCAAGCGCACCATCGGCGTCCTGGGGGTCGACAACCGCAAAGGCGGGCGCAACTTCACGCGCGAGGATCAAACGGTGATGATGGCCATGGCCGACTACGCCGCCATCGCCATCGAGAACGCCCGGCTGTACGAGCGAACGGAGGCAGAACGGCGCCAGCTCGAAACTGTGCTGACCCAAACCGAAAGCGGCGTGATGGTGCTCGACCCAGAGAATCGGTTGATCTTGATCAATCGGGCGGCGCGAGAGGCCTACGGCGTAGACGGTGACGTGGTGGGGCGGTCCGTGGTGGAAGCGCTGGACGATGCCGAGCTGCTGTCGCTCATCCGCGCCCCCGGGACCCAGCCGCGGCGTGAGGAGCTGGGCCTGCGCGACGGCCGGGTGTTCACGGCGCAGCGCACGCTCATCCCGGGCGTCGGTCAGTCGATCGTGATGCATGACATCACTCATCTGAAGGAGCTCGACCGCATCAAATCCGAATTCGTGACGACGGTCTCGCATGACTTGCGCTCCCCGCTGACGGCCATCCTGGGCTACATCGAGCTGATCGAGCGCGCCGGGCCAGTCAATGAACAGCAGAAGGAGTTCATTCGCCGGGTGCGCTTGAGTGTGGAGCAGATCACGAATCTCGTGAGCGATCTGCTGGATCTCGGACGGATCGAGGCCGGGCTGGACACCTCCAAGGAGAAGACCCCGCTGGCGGTGTTGGCCCGCTATGCCATCGAGGGCTTGCGGCCGATGGCCGACACCAAGCACATTGCCTTGAGCGCCGAGGTGACGGACGAGTTACCCATGGTGACGGGCGATCCGTACCGCCTGCGGCAGATGATCGGCAACCTGATCGACAACGCCGTCAAGTACACGCCGCCCGGAGGGCGGGTGCGCGTCTCGGCCGAAGCCGAGGGCGACCAGGTGATTCTGCGGGTGCAGGACGACGGCCCGGGCATCCCCCCGGCCGAGCAGCCGTACCTGTTCGACAGGTTCTATCGGGCCAGCAACGTCCCGGAGGACTCCACCGGCACCGGGCTGGGCCTATCCATCGTCAAATCGATCGTCGACAACCATCAGGGTCGCATCTGGGTCGATTCGAAACTGGGGGCCGGCACCACCTTCACGGTGGTCCTTCCCAGGTCAGATAACTGACGGGCGAGATGCACGCCGGAACGAACATGCGCGGCCCCATGGGCCGCGCATGTGGGTTAAAGCGCCTCCGCCGGGGCGGTGAGGGGGGTAACCCGGCGGAGGCATTCGCCAAAGGAGGAGACAGCGATGAGCAGTGGGGTGCCCCGTCCGTGTCTCCGACGCTATAATAGCCGCGGCCCTTCGCGCTAGGGCAGGGCCGAAGGTCACCTGGCTAGTGTGACATATTGCGTAGGACAAGGCAGAGTTCGACTTGGATGTGGGTCGGTGATTCATGCACGACGCGGTTGAACTTCGTCGAAGGCTTCAGAGGCTGGGTCGGCGGCGGGCACCATCCGAATCCACGGATGTTCCGCGGCCGATCTCGGATTTCTCAGGCGAGGAACTGTCGACGGCCTGGGGCCCGACGTTTCGTAAGGAATCGAACTATCCCTCGGATCACGCGCATGGCGGCCGATCGCTGGCCAGCGTCCTCGGTTTCGATTCCCTGTTGGCGGCGGAGGTGGCGCGCCAGCCTGCCCTGGCCGGCGTTCCCCTTCAGAGCCTGGCCTTCCTCGACACCGAAACCACCGGCCTGGCCGGAGGTGCCGGAACACTGGCGTTCCTGGTGGGCGTTGGACGCTTCACCGATCAAGGCTTTCGGCTGCGCCAGTATTTCCTGCGCGATCCTGCCGAAGAACCCGGCCTGCTGACGGCGCTCCAGGAAGACATCGAAGACGCCTCGGGTTTCGTGACCTTCAACGGGCGCCTGTTCGACTTGCCTCTGCTCGAGATGCGATACGGCATCGGCCTGCGCAGGCGATGGAACCTCTCGGCCCGGCCCCACCTCGATCTTCTCTTTCCCTCGCGCCGTCTGTGGAAGCGGTCGCTTCCGGACTGCAGCTTGAGCACCCTGGAGGCGCACCTGCTGGGCGTGCGGCGCAGCGAGGCCGACGTCCCGGGCGCTTTGATCCCGGCGCTGTACCTCGACTATCTGCGAACTGGCGATGTCCGGTCGATGGCGCGGGTGGTGTATCACAACGCCGTCGACATCCTCACCCTGGTCGGCCTGACCTCCACGGTCCTGGATCGTTTTCAGCGCAGTGGTGATTCGCTGACGGGCTCTGAGGCGCTGGCCGTGGCGCGCTGGCACGCGGGGCTCGGCCGGATCGAACAGGCGGAGAGCGTTTTGCGGCAGGCCATGGCTATCGGCGATGAAGTTGTGCGGGCCGAGGCGCTGCGCGTCTTCACCGCCCTGCTTCGCTCGCAGCGGCGTCGTGGCCAGGCCCTGGAGGCGCTGACGACGTTAAGCCAGCTCGCCCCCTGGGATCCGGAGCCCTGCCTCGAGGCCGCCAAATACTACGAATGGGAAGCCCGCGACCCGTGGCAGGCCATGCACTGGGCCGATCGGGCGCGGCAGGCCGTCGAAAGCTGGCCCGAGGGCTGGCGCCGCCGGGACGCGCTCGAGTCCATCGACCATCGGATGGCGCGGCTGCTGGCGAAACAGGCGCGGCGGGTGAGCGTGTGAGGCGCTGAGACGGCCGGACCGTAAGCAAATGCCAAACCCGGTTTGGCCCAGAGGTCCCCGGGGGAGCAGGGCTACGTCGGGCCAAACCGGGTTTGGGATTCAAGGGGCCGCGTCAAGCTCTTTCCGCACCGTTCGGTAGAGGTGTTCCGCCTTGAGTTCGCCCAGGGTGTAACACGGGCCGCCGAGCCGCTCGGCGAGGGTCGTCGCCAGCCCCTGATCGAAGGCGGCGTGCTCCATGTTGATGACGACGGAGCGGATGTGGGCGTCGTGCAGCATGTCCGCCATGCGGTGAGCTTCTTCCTGCGGAGGCAGGTCGCTCATCGAGACGTTTCCGGCGCCGTCGGTGAGGAGGATCATCAGAGGCAGCACGTCCGGATGGACGGTCTTCTCCTGCTGGAAGGTTTCGTAGGCCAGTCGCAGCCCGGCCGACAGAGGCGTCTTGCCTCCCACGGGAATGTCCGCCAGCGCCTTCTGCGCCAGCTGGATGGAATTCGTCGGCGGAAGGACGGTCAGGGCGCGATCTTTCTGAAACACCACCAGGCCGACGCGATCGCGCCGCTGATATGCATCGGTCAGCAGGGAGACGATAGCGCCTTTGGTGGCGGACATGCGCTCGGCAACGGCCATCGACCAGGAGGCGTCGACGACGAACAGAATGAGGTTGGCGGCCTTGCGCACGCGCACCTTCTGCTGGAGATCGGTCGGCTCGATGAAGAAGGCGACCGGCCGGGCTTCCTGGCGGCGTTCCTTCTGGCGCGGCGCGGCGGCCCGCAGGGTGGCGTCGAAGGCGATGTCGTCGTGGGTGCCGGAGGCGGGCCGGGACATGACGTACCGGCCGCGCCGGCGATCGGTGCGGGTCTGGGTTCGCCGTCCGCCATGTCGCCGGGTGATTTTGTCGAGCGGGCTGTCGATGCGGCGCGGGGCGAAGACTTCGCCGGTCTTGACCTTGTCTCCGCCTTCCCACCACCGCGCCGAAAGCGAAGTGTGCACCGGCTGCTGGCCCGGATCGACCTGGCCCTGAGATTCGCGCTCGTCGGTGCCTTCGCTGGCTACGCTACGCGGCTGGCTTTTTTTTTAGCCCCCTCGTCGGCCTCGCCCGGGGCGGGCGCGGCTTCCTGCTCGCTCTCACCGACCTGCGTTTGCACCTGCTGAATGCGCGCCTGCAGGTCCTCCAGGTTCACCTCGACCTGCTGGAAGGGCCCGCGGCGCAGGCGATGGGGCAAGGCCAGCTCGGCCGCCAGCGCGATGTCGCGCTGGTTGATCGTGGTTCGGCCTTCGAACGCGGCGTGGGCGCGCGCCGCCTTGAGGATCACCAGGTCGGCGCGATGTCCGTCGACCTGGAGCGCCGAGGTCAGGGCGGCGATGGCCAGGAGGTCGCGCCGCGAATACGAAACCTGGTCGACGAGACGTCGGGCGGCCTCGATCTCGCGCGACAGGCTCGACTCTTTGTCGAGCCAGCGGCTGCGAAAGGCTTCCGGATCGGCCTCGAACTCGAGGATGCGCTCCATAATGGCAATGCGATCGCGCGGCTCTCGCAGGCCGTGAATCTCGACCGAGAGGGCGAAGCGGTCGAGGAGCTGCGGCCGCAAATCGCCTTCTTCAGGATTCATCGTGCCCACGAGGATGTAGCGAGCGGGGTGGGTGAAGGAGATGCCCTCGCGCTCGACGATGTTCATGCCCAGGGCGGCCGAGTCGAGCAGGACGTCGACGACGTGGTCGTCGAGTAGGTTCACCTCATCGATGTACAGCAGGCCGCGATTGGCGGCGGCCAGGACGCCCGGTTCGAAGTGACGTTCGCCTTCCTTGATGGCGCGTTCGATGTCCAGGGTGCCGACGACGCGATCTTCCGTGGCCGATACCGGAAGATCGACGAAGGACGTCCGACGCATGGCCACCGGAAGCTGCGCGCCATTGGCGGCGCGCTCGCGGCATTCGGTGCACCAGGTGGTCGGGCGCTCGGGGTCGCAGCCGAAGCGACAATCGGCCACGACCTGGACCTCGGGCAGCAGGGCCGCCAGAGCCCGGGCGGCAGTCGACTTGGCCGTGCCGCGCTCCCCGCGGATGAGAACGCCCCCGATGCGCGGGTTGACGGCGTTGAGGATCAGGGCTCGGAGCATGCGCTCCTGCCCGACGATGGCGGTGAACGGGTAAATAGCCGACACGAATGCCTCTCTGCCGCGGCATTATACCGCCGGTGCCTGAGCGATGGCGGTCGGGCAGCATGCCTGCCCAACTCTGGTTAACGGCTACTGCGCGCCCACGTAGGACTGTTGGGGCGAAGCATGCTTCGCCCCTACACCTGCAGCCGGCTACGTGTCGCACACAGGGCATGCCCGCCATCCGATGACGGGCTGCGCCACAGAGCGCTGCCGAAGCGAAGCGCCGGCGAATCAAAGGATCTGAGCGTCGAGGCGGTGTGCCGTTGCCCGCGGAACGAGGAATGTGACAGGTCTCACGCAGTGGTGAGGCGGGCGCACCATGGACAAGACCCGCCGACCACCCTTATAATCCGCGCATCCTGATCCGAGAAAGAGTCATCTTCATGGAGCCGAATGCCAAGCCCATTGGGCCGCCGGCCGAACCCGAGCCGGATGCGAACCCGATGGATGCCTTCCTTGAAGGGGAGGCCTACGGGCTAGACAGCCCTCGCCGCGGTGAATTGCGCACGGGAACCATCGCCCGTATCAGCGGCGGCGACGTTCTGGTGGACATCGGAGCGAAATCGGAGGGGATGATTCCCGCCTCCGAGGTGGAGCAGATGTCCGACGAGCAACGCGATCGCCTGGTCGTCGGACAGGAGATTCCGGTGTACATCGTCCGCAGCGGCGATCGGGACGACACGATTCTGCTCTCCGCCCTGCGGGCGATGGAAGAGGGCGACTGGTCCCTGGCGGAGGGTCTCCTGCAGAGTCAGGAAGTGTATGAAAGCAGCGTTGCCGGGTACAACAAGGGTGGGCTGATCGTCAAGGTGGGCAACCTGCGAGGGTTCATTCCCGCCTCCCAGATCAGCATGGCGCGGCGGCGCCGGGCCGAAGGCGAGACGCCCGAGAAGCGCTGGGGCAAGATGGTGGGAGAGGCCATTCTGGCCAAAGTGATCGAGGTCGATCGCCGGCGCAACCGGCTCATCCTGTCGGAGCGGGCGGCGGCGCGCGAAGCCCGCAAAGCGCTGAAGGACCGGCTGATCACCGAGCTGCAGCCGGGCGAGATTCGCAGCGGTCGGGTCATTTCCATCGCGGACTTCGGGGCCTTCGTCGATATCGGCGGAGCCGACGGCCTGGTGCATATGTCGGAAATCTCGTGGAAGCGGATCGCGCACCCGCGCGACGCGCTGGAGGTCGGCCAGGAAGTTCAGGTCAAGGTCCTGAGCGTCGATCCCGAGCGCAAGCGCATCAGCCTGTCGATGCGCGAGCTGCTGCCCGATCCCTGGGAGATGGCCGTCGCCAGCCTTCGCGAAGGGCAGCTCCTGGAAGGCACGGTCACCAAACTGACGAAGTTCGGCGCCTTCGCCAGCCTCAGCGTGGAGGGCGACTACGAGATCGAGGGCCTCATCCACATCTCCGAGCTCTCCGATCGGCGCATCGAACATCCCAAGGAAGTCGTGCAGGAGGGGCAGAAGCTGACCCTGCGCGTGATCAAGGTCGACCGGCCGCGCAAGCGCATCGGTTTGAGCCTCAAACGCGTCGCCTCGGCGGAGTATGCGGACATGGATTGGAAGTCGGCCATGGGCGAGGTGCCCCCGGCTGCGGACGCGCCCGACGAGGTCGTTGAGGATTTCGACGCGGAACTGGAAGACGAGGATGTCGAGGCCTCGATGGATGAATCCGGCGGGGACGAGGAGCCGGATTTCGAGGACAGCGGCGGCGCGCCTCCGTCCGAGGCCTGATCTTCCTGCCGGGCGCAGCCGTGAGGCGCGCCCGGTTTGTCTTTTGACAGGCAAGAGTCGAGCCGAGATGGAGGCTGGCGCCTGCCTGCTTGTTCCTTCCGAGGGTCGGACGGCGGCGACGCAGGAGGGACGCTTGTACCTCCGGTGTGGTGGGCCGGTTTCTGGTAGAATCAGACCAAGGCAGGCGAGATTGGACGCCCGCGCAGGAGGTTCCCGTGTCGGATAAGATGCAGCGGTTCACGCAGCGGGCCCGCCGCGTGCTGAGCCTGGCCCACGAAGAGGCCGAGCGGCTGCACCACAACTACATCGGCACCGAACACCTCTTGCTCGGTCTGATCCGGGAAGAAGGCGGCGTGGCCGGACGTGTGCTGCGCGAACTCGGTCTCGATCCGGCGCGCGTCAAAGAAATGGTCGAGCGGCTCACCGGCGTGGGCCGCCATGCCGGAGGGCGCATCGAGTTGGCTCCCGGCACCGAGCACGTCCTGCAGCTGGCCATCGAAGAGGCCCGCCGCATGGGCCACCACTACATCGGGACCGAGCACCTGCTGCTCGGCCTCGTGCGCCAGGGCGAGGGCGTGGGCATGGACGTCCTGCGGCGATTGGGAGTCACGCCCGAACAGGTGCGCCGCCAGACTCGACGCATTCTGCAGGAGACTCCGGCGCGCCAGGCAGCCCAGCCCGCCGGCGCCCCCGAACGCAAGGAGTCCACCGTCAAGACGCCTTTGCTCGACCAGCTGGCGACGGATTTGAGCTCGCTGGCAGAAGCCGGCAAGCTCGACCCGGTGGTCGGCCGCCAGACGGAGATCGAGCGCGTCATTCAGATCCTGGCGCGGCGCACCCAGAACAACCCGGCCCTGATCGGCGAACCGGGCGTCGGCAAGACGGCCATCGTCGAGGGGCTGGCCCAACGGATCATCGCCGGGGAGACCCCCGAGCCGCTGCTGGGCAAGCGGGTGCTGCAGCTCGACGTCGGCTCGCTCGTCGCCGGCACGATGTACCGCGGCCAATTCGAAGAGCGTCTGAAGCGCGTCATCGACGA
>DASSGB010000125.1:0-2418 GCA_035693825.1 Anaerolineales bacterium | reverse complement strand
GGTTGTGTTCAACGCGTTCCTTATCTTTTGTGCCATTACCGTTCCGTTTCTCTTCGTCAGCCTCCGAGACCGGCTCGATCTGACGATCGGTCTGGCGCTTTTCGCCGCCGGGGTTGGTGCTTTCTTTCAGATCGACCGTAGATCGGGTCAATCGCTTGGCTCGTGGCAGGGGATGGCTCAAGGGTGGCTGCGCCGCAATCGCATCGCGAATGTCGGTAGAGGAGGGGGAGGGCGATGAGCGCGCCTACCGAGATTACATCTCCGCAGTATTACACGGGAAGACCGGAGGGAAAGCTCGCCCGGACCTGGATAGTAGCCGGCGCGACCGCCGCGATCGTTGGCGATATCTTCTACTTCCTGGCGGCCGCGCCATTGGGGCTGCCGGACGGGCTCGTCCTGCTGTTCGGCCTAGCCTTCGGACCACTGCTCTCGTTGGCCTTCATCGGCTTTTACCATTTCTTCAGGCTGCACAAGAAGTCGGTCGCGGTGCAGACAGCTGCGCTCTTCGGCGTCATCGCCGGAACGATCGTCAACATGATGATCGTCGTCCAGGCTGCCACTCGTGCGGCTGTTCCGAGCGAAGCAAGAGACGAGCTCGGGCTGGCCTGGGACGGACTGAACATGGTGCAGCTCGGGTTGGATGTATCTTGGGACATCTACCTCTCAGCGGCCACGATCCTCCTGGGGGTCGGCATGCTGTCTCACCCACGTTTCGGGAAGATCTGGGGTGTGGTCACGGTTGCCGTAGGCACCGGATTGCTTGTCCTGAATCTGCTGACATTTCCGACACCGCCGGCCGCAGCAGGGCTCATCGACCTGGGGCCGGTAATCGGCGTGTGGTACCTGGTCATCGCGATACGTATGCTGACTTCGCTGAAGTGGGCGGATCAGCGGCTAACGATTAGCTGAGTGCTGCAGGGTCCGCGGGTCAGGTGCGCACAGAGGGGCGCAACAGCGGGGAGCTGAGAACCTCCACCTCTGGAGCGCGTTTCTCGAGTGTTGGCTCCTCCGGTCGTGCCGACCTTACTCCCGAGCAGGTGACGACGCCGACGCCTGGTACCTACGGCCCAGCGGTCCGGGCCCGCGACATGTCGACGAGGATCAGCGCGAGGTTGGCCCCGGCGACTGCTCCCGCAATGGCGGTGACGAGTCCGAACAAGCCTATCGTTACTTGGAACCCCAACCAGGCTCCTACGAACGCTCCCGCGGCCGCCGCCGCAAGCCCGGCCCGCTGGCTCCGCGCGGGCCAGTCGCGGTGCACCCACGCCCAGTAGATGCCCAAGCCCACCGGCGCACCAACGGACAGTACGGCCAGCAGCGTATCATCGAGCGGCACGCCGGGTAGGGCCGTCAGGACGATTAGGGCGCCGAGGAACCATCCGCCCAGGCCGAGCAGGATCGGGTACAGCGACCGCAGCAAGGCGCCCGCCGTCCATCCGAACCCGCCCCGCCGGCGAATCCAACGAGCCATCCAGGGGAGCGAGATCACCGCGAGGAGGGCGAAGCCGACCATCAGACCGAGGACACGTTTGGCGAGGCCCGTCATCGTGACCTCGGGCACGAAGTCGACGCTCTGCGGCTTGTAGAGCGAATCGTCGACCCGGCCGCTGTCGAAGAAGGCATTGATCAGCCGGCTGCCCGCTTCCGGCTGGTCGGCCCAGAAGGTGCCCGAATGGCCGAACCCGGTCAGCACGACCTCGCGGCCGTTCGGCAGATAGGGGAGCAGCTCTCTCGCTGCGACCTGCGGCGGGGTGGAGAAGTCAAGCTCCCCGCCCACGAGGAGGGTTTCTACCTCCGACGTCCGCACACGGCTGTACGCGTTCTCGCCCGGTGCCGCGGGCCAGGCTTCGACCAACCGGCCGCCACCCCAGCCGAATGTCGTGGCGGCCCGGGCGAGGTTCTGATCAAGCTCCGGCCCGCCGAGGGAGAAGTAGTCGCGCGCGGCTTGAGCGTCGAGTCTCGCCGCCTCTGCGTACTGGCCCCAGACGAACAACCTCGGGACGAGCAGATCGGCGAAGACCGACGCGAACCAGAACCCGCTGGCATCGCCTTCGGCCGCCGAGAGCCACGCGTCGAGGGTCACGGGCGCGGAGGCGGGCGCCGTCGCGGCCGTCGATTCGAAGAGTCCGAGGTAGGAAATGAAGCGCACGTTTCCGGTCTTGATGCGCAAGAACAGCCATCGCTCGGGCATGTTAGCGACCGTCCGGCGTATTGACTCCGCAAGGTTGTCGGTCCGCCGGCTGCATGCGTCATCTCTGGAGCAGAGGTCGGCGTAGCGCCCCATCTGTTCGTCGGCCGTCTTCGCATCCCAGAGGAAGTTGCCGGGTGGATTCACGGCGATCATCACCGACCGGTTGAGGCTCTTTGGATAGCGCCAAGCGTAGATTATTGCCGTGCGCGTCCCGGCGCTCTCGCTCA
>DASSGB010000124.1:0-4220 GCA_035693825.1 Anaerolineales bacterium | reverse complement strand
CGATCTCAAAATCGTCGGTCATGCCCATCGAGAGGTGGGGCCAGGCGACCCCGAGGCGGGCCTCGACGAACCGCCTGAGTTCCGCCAGGGCGACGAAGACCGGCCGAACGACGGCGGTTTCCGCTGCCTCTGGCGCCATGGTCATGAGACCCAGCGTCTTCAGATTCTGGAAGCGGGAGATCTTCTCAAAGTCGGGCAGCGTCCGCTCCCAGTCGGCCCTGCGGCTGAGCGACCACCCGGCCTTCGTCGGCTCGCCCGACATGTTGCATTCGAGCAGAATGTCAAGCGGCCGACCGCGCTCCGAGGCCCACGCCTCCAGCCGATCGGCGATCTTGAGACGGTCGGCGGAATGCACCATCGCGACTTGCTGTGGCAGATCCTTGACCTTCCGGCTCTGGAGATGCCCGACCATATCCCAGGTGACGCCGGCCAGATCGGCCAGGGCCTCGACTTTGCCGGCGAGCTCGTCCACCCGGTTTTCGCCGAAGTGCCGGATCCCGGCCGCGTAAGCCTCACGCACGACTGCCGGTGGCTGCCCCTTGGTGACAACCACGACTTCGATATCCGCCGGAGACCGACCTGCGCGCAGGGCTGACGCATCGATTTTGCGTCTGATCTCGGCCAGCCGGACTGCAATGTGTGTGGACGTCAGGCTGGTGAGGCCGGGTTCAGGCATGGAGGCTGATCACAGCGCCAAGACGGCCCGTCCGGCCGTGCTCACCCCGGTGCGAGTACCAGTGATCGAGGTCGCATGCCGTGCACAATCCTGAAAGTTCGATGTGCCCAACGCCTTCCTGTTCGAGCTGCCATCGGTTGGCAGACCACAAGTCCAGGTGTGTCCGGCCGTCCTCGCGCAGGACGTGCGCCTCCGCCCTCGGCCCCATGGAGGCCAGGATCTGGTCGACGACCTCCGCACCCACCGGATAGTGGTGAGCGGCGATGGACGGCCCAAGCCCTGTGACCAGGTCTTCCGGGCGGGTCCCGAACGAGTCCACCATGGCCCTCACCAGGGCGCGTGCCGTCTGATGAACGGTGCCCAGCCATCCGGCGTGGGCGATGCCCACGGCGCGCCGGCGCGGATCGTAGGCCAGGATGGGAACGCAGTCGGCGAAACGCATGAACAGAGTCAAGCCGGGGCGGTCGGTCACCATGCCGTCGGCCTGGATCAGCGGCTCTCCGCGGCGCGGCCGGGTCACCGGCAAGATGGTGGCGGAGTGGACCTGCCAGACGTCGAACGCTTGAGAAAGATCGAGGGCGAGAGCGTTGAAGGCGCGCTGCCGGTTCTCAGCGACACGCTCCGGCGCATCTCCGAGGTTCCCGCCGACGTTGAGGGACTCCCATGGAGGCGGGCTGATGCCGCCCTTTCGGCTGAGAACGCCGTGGGAGATTTCGTTCTCCGGAAACGAGTCGAAGCGGAAGACGCGCAGTGCGCCCGCCTGCGCGAGAGGCATGCGGTCAGTTTACCATGCGCAAACGGGAGACCCTCAGGCGGAAGCCGACTGAGTCGCGCCGGCGAGTTTTGCCGCGATCAGGGCCGCGGTCTCCGTCATCGATTCTTCGACGTAGGGATAGGCCATCCACACATTGGCGGCGCTGAAAAGCAGCCCAGTGATGGTGCGGAGCGCCGGCGTGCTTTCCCTCCAGGGCAGGAAGGCGGAAAAGCCTGGAAGGCCGGACAGAAGCTGCGTGCCTCCGTCGAGCGCGATGGGCAGGATGCCGATCGCCAGCCAGCCGAACGTCGAGAGAGGCCGCAGCCGGCCGCGCACGACGCCGAAGGCCAGGCCGGCGAGGAAGAGGCCGCCCCAGATGGACACGTCGCGTTCGCACAGCGCCACCTTGTAGCCCACGGCCTCGTTGCCGATGAATGCCCGGGCCGTAAGGTAGTCGGTTTCCGGCAGGCCGGTGGCCTCGCCGAAGGTTGTGCCCGGCAGACCGGCGCGGGCCAGCGGATAGGCGGCCTGATCGCCGAAGAGGAACCACGAGCGGAAGGCGTACTGGTGGCAGAAAGGCGAGTACGCCGTGTAGATCAGCCGCGCCGGCGCGGTGGCCCCCGCATTCATCAAAACCGGGGCGAGGAACGGAATTCCAACAAAGATCAGCGCCGCCAGGTTGAACGTCGCCAGCCAGTGGCGGGTGAAGCTCAACACGATCCGGTTGAGGGTGATCGCCTGCTGCCGGGCCCGGCCGGTCAGAGGTGCGCGGCCCTGCGCGCCGGTTGCAGCGGCCGCCAGGGCAACTTTCAGGTCCGTGGCCGTGATGGGCGCGCGCAAGGTGTAGGGCCCGACGCTGACGACGGGAATCGCCTCAAGGTACAGCTTCAGCAGCGCCCGGTCCGACTCGATATCCACCTCGACCAGCTGGTGCGGGTGAGTCTTCTGCAAACCGGCCAGCATGGTCCGCACTTCGTCGCATAGGCCGCAGCCGGGCCGCATGAACAGGGTGACCCGGATCACCCTGTCACTCCGAGTTCGGCCAGGTAGCGATCGATTTGATCCCCAGACATGATCCCGACGTGAGTGAAACGCACGATCCCATCCTCATCCACGAAAACCGATGTTGGATAGCCGACCACCCGGTACAGTTGCTGGACTTTCGCGCCCGGATCGAGCAAGAGCGGGAAGGTGAGGCCGAGCTCCTCTTGAAACGCGCGCACGTCGGCCTCAGGCTCATCGAAGTTGATCCCCAAGACCACGAGCTGATCGCCGAAACGGTCTGCCCGCGTCTGAAGGTCGGGCATTTCGAGCCGGCAGGGATCGCACCAGGTGGCCCAGAAGTTGAGGAGAACGACTCGGCCCTGGAGCGCACTCAGGCGGACGCGATCGCCGTCCAGGCTTGTCAGCTCGAAGTCCGGCGCACTCGATCCGACCCCGGGGCCGAGACCGGGAGTGCTTGAGCTGTCGACCGGAGCGGCCTCGCGCTCGGCCGGCGCGCGAAAGAAGGCCAGCCCCAGAGCCAGGCCGACCAGGGCCGTGCCCAGCATGATGGCCAGGATGCTTCCGCGGTTGCTCACGTTCCCGCCTCAGAGCCCGAAGTTCACGAAGAAACCAAATTGCGCCAGGCGCTCGAGAGCTCCCGTGAAGAGAAGAAAGCCCACGATGACGAGAACTACTCCTGTGGCGCGTGAGATCCAGGCGATCGCCCGGCCGTGATTCCGCATCCACTCGGCCAGCCTCCCGATTCCGAGCGCCGCCAGAAGGAAGGGAACGGCCAGCCCGGCCGAATAGGCGGCCAGCAGGACGGTGCCCTGATTCAGATTGCCGGAGTTCAGGGCCAATGTCAGCACCGCACCGAGCACGGGTCCGACGCACGGCGCCCACCCGGCCGAGAAGAAGATTCCCATCAGAAACGAAGATCCGAAATCGAGGCCGGGCGTCGGCCGGACCTGGCGCCGGAGGTCGTAGTCGAGGAAGGGAATGTGGATCACGCCCATCGTGTGAAGGCCGAAGATCACGACGACGATCCCGCCGATCTTGGCCAGCCACGTCCGCAAATCGTACAGGATGGCGCCGATCATCGAAGCCGCCGCGCCCAGCAGCACGAACACCAGGCTGAAGCCCAGCACGAAGGCCAGGCCGTGGCTGAAGGTCGCCCAGCGGTTTTCGACCACAACACCCGAGGTCGTGACCGACCGGCCGCTGAGGTAACCGATGTAGGCCGGCACCAGCGCCAGCACACACGGCGACAGGAACGACGCCAGGCCGGCCAGGAACGCCAGGGGCATCGTCACGCGCGACGGGTCCACGACGCCTCAGACCTCGCGCACGATCACCGGCGTGCCCGGGTTTGGGAAGAGCGACTGGACATCCCCCGGTCGATAGGTGACCGGTGGATTCGACCAGCGGAAGAGCCACTTGCCGTCTTCGGGGCGAACATTGATGCAGCCGCGAGATCGCGGTGTGCCGTAGTCGTTGTGCCAGTAGGTCGAGTGAATTGCCGCGCCGGTTCCGCTGAACAGGATCGTCCACCCCACCCCGGGCAGGTCGTAGCCGGAGACCTCATCCCCGCCGGACATGTGCCGCGAGACCATCTTGCGCCAGGTCCAATTCTGCCCGATGGGCGTGTTCCAGACGCGCTTTCCCTCTCTGTCGAAGGCGTAGCCGGAGGATATGCGGCAGTAGTACACCTCGACTCCGTCCTCAATGGCCGAGAGATCTTGCCGCTCGAGGTTGACGCGAATTTCTTTCTCTTCGAGGCCGGTCCCGATGGGCGCGATCTCTTCC
>DASSGB010000123.1:0-2876 GCA_035693825.1 Anaerolineales bacterium | reverse complement strand
CGGACGGACGGCGACATGCAAAGCCATGTCGCCCATCGGGTCGGAGGGGCGGGCGTCCGGGCCAGCCGACGGCGAGCGGCGACGGCCTGGAACTCTATGCGAACTCCGCGCGCAAAGCAAGCCGCACGGCGGCGCGCGCGGAGCTAGATCCAGTCCGGCTGCTGACGCGTGCGGTCGTTGGTGACGTTGCCGGTGTTGAGGCTCGAGATAGGCTGGAGCCAGAGACCGTGGACCTCTGCCTCGTACTGCCCATTCAGTTTCCCGGCGATCTTCGGCCACCAGTGCACGCGGATGAGGTCGAACTTCTCTGCGAGGTTTACCCTCTTCACGTCCGCCGGCTCCCGCAGACGGACGCTGCGGTTGTCTTCAAGCCGCGGCGTCATCCTGTGAACCCAGGTTGCGTTCAGCGGCGAGGCGCGCCCTCCGTGGCGCTGGCGCGGCGGATGATGAACATCAGACCGATGACCAGGCCCACCGCGATGAAGAACAACGTATTGGCCGGTTCGGGGATGATCCTCAGGCCCCTGGTCGGAGCATAGGCCGCCAGCACACGAACGAAACCCAAGAAGAGCCACAGAATTAGGAAGATCAGAAGGCTGCCTTTCTTTCGAATCAGCGGGATCGCCATCCACAGCGGCCACAAGGAGAAGATCGTGCCGAAGATGAACGCCAGGACGTCAGTCAGGGCCGTGACGATGTTCATGCCTGCTCCTCCTCATGACGAACGAGTCCATCGACATCGCGGCACCGCCGCACGCAGGCTGGTCGTAGCGTCATCTCACGGGCGGCCGCGGGATCCAGCGAGGAGTCTTCGCCTTGTACTCGAGATACAAGTCTCCAAAGCGCCTGGCCAGTTGGGGCTCCTCCACCAACACGGTGAAGGTGTGAAGCGCCAGCCACACCAGACCGGCGTACAGCAGGATCCACGCCGAGCGAAAGAAGATGGCCTCGGCGAACAGAGTGAGCAGCGCTCCGAAATACATCGGATTGCGCACGAAACGATACAACCCGGCGGCGACGAGATTCTTGGGCGGGTCCACGGGCACCGGCGTTCCCTTTCCGTGCGTCACGAAGGCGACGGAGACCCACACGACCATCGCCGCACCGGCGAGGGCCAGAAGGATGCAGATGACCTCGATCACGCCGATCTGGGGCGGGGTCAGCCCGCCAGTGGCCTGGAGGATGAGATAGGGGACAAGGATGACGGCAACGCCTGGAACGACGACCGTCGCCAGGGCGGTGGCGATGATGTTTCTCACGCTGGACCTCCGGCTCCCTGGCCCCGCCCGTAAGCGAGCCCCCGCCGCTCCCCGGGCGGGCCGCTTTCACTCTACGACGGGCCGGCGGGGGAGGCAACAGTACATTGGCGATAGTCGGACGCAGTTCCGTCCGGGATCCGCCCGGCTACAGGGTGGAGGTGCAGTGTGCGCACCGGGTGGCTTTCACCGGGATGTTAGAGAAGCAGTACGGGCACTCTCGCGTCGCGGGCGGCGGGGGTTCCTGTGCCGGTCGCTCGAGACGTTTCACTCCGCGAATGAGCAAGAAGATCACAGCCGCAACGACGAGGAAGTCCACCACCGTGCTGATGAACAGTCCGTAGTTGATCGTCGGCGCCCCGGCCGCCTGGGCTTCGGCGAGGGTGGGGTATGGTGTACCGGAGAGGTTCCAGTACAGGCTCCTGAAGTCGACTTGGCCCAGGAGCAGCCCGATGGGGGGCATCACGATGTCGTTCACGAAGGAGGTGACGATCTTACCGAAAGCTCCGCCGATGATGACCGCAATCGCAAGGTCGAGGACATTGCCGCGCAGGATGAAGGCTTTGAAGTCTTTCAGCATGGCGACCTCCAATTTCAAGTCCGTCGGGCGTTCGACGTGTGTGAGGACCGGCAGCCGGCGGTGTTGCGGTGTGTTCCGTTCAGTGCTCGGTCAGGCCTCCCTCGCCGGATCCGGCGTGAGCAGCTTCTTGCTGAAGCAGACCAGACGCGTGGCCTCCGAAAAGCCGAGAGCGCGATGGGCGGCATGGCCGAGCTCATTCCACTCCTCGGCGTCCGATCCCATCTCCGTGCAGCCGCGCGAGAGAACCCAGGCCTCGGCCGCTTCCACCAACAAGCGACCGATGCCGGCCCGTCGGTGGCCAGGCTCGACATACCAGCCTTCCAGATAGCCGACCGGCTGGGTGGCGCAACCTTCGGCCCATTCTCGCACGGAGGCCTCGACGAATCCAATGAGCTCACCGCCCGTGTGAGCGGCAACGAAGACCGCGTATCGATCCGGATGGGCCACCAGCTCGGCTTGCTCTCGACGGAGGTCCGCCAGGGTGTGGTCTGGCCACAACCGTCGCCGCAGGCGGAGCCAGGGCGCGTGCTCATCGGGGCGGACGGGGCGGATATCCATGGCTGCCGACGGGTATCGCCGTCGGCCGCATTCGCCGCGGAGGACACGTCGGTGTCTGGATTATAGAAGATCGGCCGGCATGTCGCAGACATCGCGGGCAGGGAGGCCAGCCGAACTCAGCTGTGTCCGAGCACCCGGTGAGGTTGGTACGGCTCTTCGAGAGAGGCCATCTCGTCCGCGGAAAGTTCGATCTCCAGCGCGGCGACGGACTCTTCCAACTGAAACATCTTGCTGGCACCGATGATGGGGGCCGTGACGCCGGGTTGGTGAAGGAGCCAGGCCAGGGCGATCTGGGCCGCGGTCACGCCCCGGGATTTGGCCAGGGCCGCGGCGCGCTCGGCGACCGTGAAATCGGTCTCCTGGAAGTACATGTTCTGGGCGTAATCGTCGGTCTTGGCCCGTAGCGTCTTGCCCCAGTCCTTGCGCTCGCGGTTGCCCGCCAGGAAACCGCGCGCCAGAGGGCTCCAGGGGATGACCGCGAT
>DASSGB010000122.1:0-10914 GCA_035693825.1 Anaerolineales bacterium | reverse complement strand
ATCATCGGGGATCTGTGGTCATCGGCGGTGCTCCTTCCCGATATGGCGGCCCTCTACCGGGAGGAGGTCACGGGCCATCCCGCGAATCTCAAGCCGATTGGATCGACGTTTGCCGAGTATGTCGACCGCGAAAGGCAGTGGCTGGCCGGGCCCCGCGGCGAGGCGAGCTGGGAATACTGGCGGGGGATTCTCGACGGCCGGCTGGCGCCGCTGGAATTGCCGACCGATCGTCCGCGCCCGGCCATACTGACCGAGCGCGGCGCGCGGCACTCCTTCTCATTGGATCGAGGGATTGTGGACAGGCTCACGGCCTCCGCGGTGGGCCACGGCGGGGCCGTCCCTACCCTCCTCCTCGCCGGACTGCAAACACTGCTGCATCGATACACCGGGCAGGACGACATCGTCACGGGCTTCCTCAAGGCCGGCCGGAGTGCATCGACGGCAAGAGTCTTCGGCTACTTCGTCAATCCCGTTCTGATACGAAACCAATTTACCGGCGGCCCGAGCTTCCGCCGCGTGTTGAGTCACACGCAGCGGGCCGTCGAGGAATGCGCCGGCCATGACTGGTATCCCTTCCCGCTCCTCGTCAGCCGCCTCAAGCCTGCGCGCGACTTGAGCCGTACGCCTCTGTTCCAGGTCATGTTCTCCTGGCAGAAGACCTCGCGTCTTGCCCCCGGCGAGCATGCGGCCGCCTTCGCCCTGGATCAGACCGGGCGTCGCGCCGATCTCGGCGAACTGCGCATGAGGCCGGTGCCCATCCCGCAACGCACATCCTTCTTCGACCTGTCGCTCTCGGCCGGCGAGGTCGCTGATGGCCTGGCCCTGACCTTCGAGTACAACTCCGACCTGTTCGATGCATCCACGGTAGAACGAATCGCGCGGTGCTACCGAACGCTTCTCGAGAGCGCATCGGTCGATCCCGACCATCCCGTGTCGCAGCTCGATATCCTGACGAACCGCGACCGCCGTCAGCTCCTTGTCGAATGGAACGCGACCGCCGCTCCCTATCCCAGACGCTGCCTGCATCGCCTCTTCGAGGAACAAGCGCGACGCCTCCCGGATGGCGTGGCCCTGGAGTTCGAAGGGCAGACTCTGACCTACCGCGACCTCAACCGCCGGGCCAATCAACTCGCCTATCATCTCATGCAGCTTGGGACTTCCCCCGGGTCTTTCGTGGGGTTGTGCTGTGAACCATCTCTGCAGACCGTCATCGGCGCCCTGGGCATCCTGAAGGCAGGCGCGGCTTACTTGCCGATCGACCCCCACTACCCGCGGGAGCGCCAGGCTTTCATGCTGAGCGACGTCCAGGCCTCTACGTTGATCACCCACACCGCCGTTCGTGACCGCCTGCCTGCCTTCGAAGGAACGATCCTCGATCTGGAGGCAGACGGGCCGGCGATCGCCCGGCAATCCGACAACGATCCTCCCCCTCGTGGAAACCCCGACGACCCGGCCTATGCCATCTTCACCTCCGGCTCCACCGGCCAGCCCAAAGGCTCCGCGCTGGCCCACCGGGGAGTGGTGAATCTTCTGAACGACCTTCAGCGCCGCCAACCGATTGCCCCTGGCGATCCTTGTAGTTGGTGGACCAGCGTCAGTTTCGATGTCTCCGTGTACGAGATCTTTTCAGCCCTGCTGGCCGGTGGAGCTCTGCACGTGATCCCGCATGCCATGCGGTTGGATCTTCCGGCCTTGCTCGACTGGCTCTCCGTTCACCATATTCGACACGCCTACTTGCCACCCTTCATGCTGGCCGATCTCGCCCGGTGGGTGCAGGAAAACCCAAATCAGTCCGACCTTCGCCGGTTGCTGGTAGGGGTTGAACCCATCTCGGAAGAGCTGCTGATCAACATCAGCGCGCGAGTGCCAGGCCTGCGCATCATCAACGGTTACGGCCCAAGCGAGACGACGATCTGTTCCACTTTGTATGACGTGAATGGCGCCCGGCCCGGCCGCGGCAAGACGCCGATCGGAAAACCGGTTCTCAACACGCGGATCTATGTCTTGGACTCCCATCTCCAACCGGTGCCGGCCGGAGTCACGGGGGAAATCTATGTCGGTGGAGACGGCCTGGCTCAGGGGTATCTCCATCGCCCGGAGCTGACCCGCGAACGATTCGTCCCGGATCCATTCTCCGGGCGACCCGGGGCTCGCCTGTACCGCACCGGCGATCTGGCGCGCCACCTGCCGGACGGCAACCTCGAATTCCTCGGACGCCGTGACGACCAGGTGAAAGTCAACGGCGTCCGGATCGAACCTGCCGAGATCGAGATTGCGTTGACGACGCATCCCGCTATTCGAAGCGCGGCCGTGCTCACGCAACAAGATCAGGCCGGCCATCAGCGCCTCGTCGCCTATGTCCTCCCGGCCGCAACGCCTCCGCCTTCGCCGCGCGACTTGCGTCTGTACCTCGCCCGGCGTCTGCCCGAGTACATGCTGCCACACGCTTTCGTCGCGCTGGACTCCCTTCCGCGAACCCCCAGCGGTAAGCTCGACCGTCGCAGCCTGCCCGTGCCCGGGGCTCTGGCGGGCCGCGAGTCCCGTGCAGGTCCGGCTGCGCGCACGCGAACCGAAAAGACTCTCGCATCGATTTGGGAGCGGGTGCTCGGAAGCACCGCCGTCGGCCTGAACGACAACTTCTTCGAGCTGGGCGGCGATTCGATCATGGCTATGCAGGTCGTCTCGCAGGCCGCCAGGGCAGGGCTGCGCCTGAGCCCCAAGGATGTCTTTCAGGCGCCGACCGTTGCCGGCCTGGCCGCGCTCGCGGATGAAGCGGGGCCTTCCCAGGCGAAAGCCGAGGGGCGCAACATGGCGGGCGAGTTTCCTCTCACGCCCATCCAGGAATGGTTCTTCGCGCAGTCCTTCGCCCATCCGAACCACTGGAACCAGGCGCTGATGTTCGTGACCGCGAAGGACATCACCCCTGTCCATTTGAGGTCTGCTGTTGCAGCCGTCGTGGCGCGGCATGATGCCCTGCGGCTGCGTTTCGCCAAAGGACCTGCCGGCTGGCGGCAGGCATACGCCGGGACCGGGGAGGAGGTCCCTTTCGAAACGTTCGACCTTTCCGGGCTGCCTGAGGAGCAGCGAGTGACGGCGGTGGAGGAACGCGCCGCCGAATTTCAACGCAGCCTGGATATCTCGCGTGGCCCTCTGATCCGCGTCGCTTTCTTCGATGTGGGGGCGGGCTTACCCGGCCGCCTGTTGATCGTCATCCACCATCTGGCGGTCGACGCGGTCTCCTGGCGTGTGCTGCTCGAGGATCTGCAGGCGGCCCACGCCCAGGTCGGCCGGGGAGAGGCCATCCGCCTGCCGCCCAAGACGACTTCCTATCGCCACTGGGCTGAACACCTGACCGATGTCGCCCGCTCGCCGGGATTGCAGAGCGAGAGCGGCTTGTGGTTGAGAGAGGCGGCACGCGAGCGAAGCCTTTTGCCCCTGGATCCACCGCCAGCCGAATCCGCCGCCGTCTCGAATACGGAGGAGGATGCGCGCACCTGCTCCACCAGCCTGGGTCAAGACGAGACTCGCGACCTTCTGCGCTTGGGTGCGACGGCCAGGGGGACCAGGATCGAGGCCATCCTGTTGACATCACTCGCTCGAGCCTTCCAACGCTGGACAGGTTCACGGATGCTGCGGGTCGATGTGGAGGCCCACGGTCGAGAGGAGCTGTCTGGAGGCGTGGACCTCTCGCGCAGCGTGGGCTGGTTCACCGCGATCTGCCCGGCTGGCCTCGAGCTGCCGGCGGCGGACGAACCCGGCGATCAACTCACGGCTATGGAGGCGCAGCTGAATAGCGCGCGACGCCACGGGCTCCACTACAACGTTCTCCGGTATCTGAGCCAGGATCCCCACGTACGCCATCAGGCGGAGTCGGTGCCCCAGTCGCAGGTGTGTTTCAACTTCCTGGGCCATATCCGCTTCCAGGCAGACGGCGACCTGATCGGCGGGCTGGCGCCCGAATCGGCCGGCCCCTTGCGGCATCCGGAGAACCGCCGCCCCTATCTGATCGAGATCACATCGGCCGTCATCGACGGAAAGCTGCAGACCGATTGGACGTACAACGCACGAATTCACCGCCCGGAGACGATCGGACGCGTCACAAGATTCTTCACCGACGAGCTTCAACGCCTGAAGGCCTGCCTGGCCTCAAACGTTGCGCCGGAACTGATCGCCGCCGATCCCGTCCCGGGACGGGCCACGATCGATGGCGCCGACGCCGCATCCGAATTTCCGGTGTCACCCATGCAGCAGGGCATGCTCTTCCATTCAAGAGAGGCGCCCGAGAGCGGTGTGTATGTGCAGCAGATCGTCAGCACGATCGAGGGCCCGCTGGACATTCGGGCCTTTTCCGAAGCCTGGAAGCGGTTGGTCGAGCGGCACGCAGTTCTGCGGACGGCTTTCATCGGTGAACCGCTCGATCGGATCCATCAAGTGGTCTGTGGCGAGGTGGGCCTTCCGTTGGATGTGCAGGACTGGCTTTCTGTCCCGCCGCAGGAACAGGAGGCTCGATTCGAGACCCTGCTCGCCGATGAGCGGAGGCACGGCTTCGACGTCGCCAGGGCGCCCCTTTGGCGACTCACTCTGATCCGAACCGCGAGCGAGGTTCGCCGCTGCGTCTTCTCCCATCACCATGCGCTCCTCGATGGATGGTCGCTGGCTTTGCTGTTCGGCGAGCTCTTTACTCTGTACGAGGGCTGCCTCCGCAACGTGCCGGTGACCCTCCCCGACGCCCGGCCGTACAGCGATTACATCGCCTGGCTCGCCAGCCGGGACCGCGCAGCCGCAGAGGCCTTCTGGCGCGAGGCGCTGGCGGGATGCCCCCTCGGTTCCTGGCTGCCTGTGGACTGTACGTCCGCGCCGTCCACTGCGCCCGCGCGGCCTGCCGAACGGCGAACGCACTTGTCCCTCCACGAGACATCCGCGCTGCAGACTGCCGCCCGCGACCAGCATCTCACGCTGGGAACGCTTGTCCAGGGTGCTTGGGCGCTTCTCCTGGCGCGACGCTCGCGAAGGAACGAGGTCGTCTTCGGCACGACGGTGGCCGGTCGCCCTGCGGATCTCGCCGGCCATGAAAGCATGGTGGGACTCTTCATCAACACAATTCCCGTGCGTGTCCGCTTCGACCCGGCTGCTCTGCTGGCCGAGTGGCTCGAGCGCCTGCAGCGGCAGGCGGCCGAGGCGCGCGAGCACGCCGACTTCCCTCTGGCCAGGATTCAGGCATTGAGCGGGGCCCGGCCCGGCCGCCCGCTGTTCGACTCCGTTCTGGTGTTCGAGAACTATCCCATCGACGGCTGGCTGCCCAAGGGGCAAGCCGGAATTCGCATCACCGACGTCCGCGCCATCGAGCAGACGAACTATCCACTGGCGATCGCCGTGGTTCCCGGGCAGCGATTGCTGCTGAAAGTCGGTTTCGATCCTTCAAGAATGGAGCCGCTCGCTGTCGAGGAATTGCTGCAAGAGCTTCGGGACCTGCTTGCCCGCATGATCTCGCATCCGAACGGCACTCTGGCGGAGGTGGGGCGGCTGACCGATGGCGATATAGTCCAGGGCCCTGCGCCCGGCGGCCCGCCTACTTCTCCGCCGCGCGCCTACGTCGCCCCCCGAGGGCCGCTTCAGATTCATCTGGCGCGGCTGTGGGGTGAGGTCCTTCGCATCGAGCGAGTGGGGGCCCATGACGACTTCTTCGATCTGGGCGGCAACTCTCTGATCGGCGCCGTCCTGGTCAGCCGGATCCGCCGCGAGCTCGGAGCGGAATTACCGCTGGGAGTCTTCTTCGATGCTCCGACGATCGCCGAACTTGCAGGCCATCTCGAGAAGGACCCTTCGGTGCGAGCCGGGCGGCTGGGGACATCGCCGCCCCCAACGGCATCCCGTCGCGACACTGCACCTGCGACACGACGGTTGCCCTCGGCCCTCGTCCCAATCCAAACCGGGGGAACCCGAGTCCCTCTCTTTTGCGTCCATCCGGCCGGCGGCGTTGTCTTCCCGTACTACGCTCTCGCCCGTCACCTTGCCAAAGACCAACCGCTCTTTGGCCTTCAGGACCCGAGCCTGTTCGACGGCGATGGCCGATTTCGCAGCATAGAAGACATGGCGGCCCACTACCTGGACGCCCTGCGAGGTGTCCAGCCCTCGGGTCCCTACAATCTCTTGGGCTGGTCCGTGGGCGGTGTCATCGCCTTCGAAATCGCGCAGCAGCTCTCACGCCAGGGTGAGCGCGTTGCCAGCCTGGTCATTCTGGACACGGCCGCGCCTGCTGGTCCGGGGCACCGCAGCCTCGATGGGAGGCGATTGCCGTCGACGATTCGCCGGATGGTCGACCAGATCCGTATGGCAGGGTCGGCGATGCTGCCGATTGCGAGCTATGTGCGCAGCGGCCTCTTTCTCAAAGCGGCGACAGCGGGAGGCGAGGCGGCCGCTGCAGCGGACAAGCCCAAGATCGCAGATCTCCTGCGATGGGCGCTTCTCGACACCTGGCGCAAGCGTCTGCTTCAGAAGGCTGAGGTGGCCAGCGCGGTTCCCGCCGAAAGCAGTCTGCGGCTGGTGGAAATGCCCGACGTGCGGCGCGTTCTGCAAATGGTGCAGCACCACATCCGGCTTGCCCGGCGGTACGCGGTGCGGAATTATCCGGGGAGCGTGACGGTGTTCCGTGCCGGTCCTCCCCACAAAGAGGGCAGGCATACTGATCCCAGCCTGGGCTGGGCCGATCTCGCCGAAGGAGGCGTGCGCGTCCGCACCGTCAGGGCCAATCATGTGGCGCTGATGGTCCATCCCTATGTGGGGATGCTGGCGAAGGAACTTGCGGAGCATCTTGACGCAGCTCCTCAGGGAGACAAGATCAGATGATCGACCGGCTCACGCAAGTGGTGACCCAGAGCTCGATCTCCCCACATGTCGGCATGAGTTCCCCGTGCCGGTGGTCTCGCCCGGAGACACATCCCGTGCTTCGGGGCAACGAGGTGCATCTGTGGTTCGCCGATCTCCGCCAGCCGCGCCAGGTCGTCCAGGCCTTCAGCGACATGATTTCCACCGATGAGCAGGCTCGCGCCGGTCGGTTCCATCACGAGCGTGACAGGAGGCGCTACGTCATCAGCCGGGGCCTGCTGCGCCTGATTCTGAGCCGGTACCTGGCGGTGGAAGCCCGTGACCTTGGATTCGGTTACGGCGAGTGGGGCAAGCCGGCGATCCCCGAAAGCAAGAACGGATCGCGCCTCCAATTCAACGTGTCCCATTCCGCACAGGGCGTGATGTACGCCATCGCCCCTGATCGCCGAGTTGGGATCGACATCGAATGCATCCGCACCATTCCGGAGGCGGACGACATTGCGGATCGATTCTTCTCGGACGACGAGCGCCGAGCCTGCGCATCTGCATCTCCGCGCCGGCGAGATGAGGTATTCCTCGAGCTCTGGACGAGGAGGGAGGCATTCCTCAAGGCGCTCGGGCACGGCTGGAACGCCCAGGTTCCGGCGGCAGCCTTCTCGGATATCGAAGGCGGCCATTGGCCTGCGTGGCTCGTTCGGACCTTCCGCCCCACCGGCGAATACATTGCCGCGGTGGCTGTGGAAGGTGATCACTGCGATTTCAAGGAGTACTGCGCCGTTCCGCGAAGCATGCTGGCGGCGCTTGGCCGGGCGGCGTAAGATGCAGCAGCTGATCCTTGCTCGACGCCGTCGGCCGAACTGACGGACCTCTGCCCGCTGTAGCTGTTGAAAGACGTATCAGGGAGATTGCCGCGTGCCGGCCTGTGGGTTGGCCGTTTGCGGTCCGCGTCGCACGGATCGACCTGTAGCAGTGAGGGATTTCGGGCCGAGAGATCAAGTCGGCTGGATTTGGAGTTTGTGTGGCACGGCCCGGCAGAGGGCATCCGTAACAGGGGAGTGTGCCTCGCCCCACTCGACAATGCTGCGAAGCTTGTCTGCGGAGACTCCCTCCGCGGATATCACGACCAGGGCCGACGACTCAATGGGGCCTGCGTTCGCGTCGGCCAACCCGAGCATGCCTCTGTCGTCTGACACGGATTGAATGGTGACCTCCAGACTCTGAAGGGCAATGCCTTCCTGGGCCGCGCGGATGGCGATCATTGTGGCCTCGCAGGCGGCTTGGGCGGCTCGGCGGAGCCAGCCGGGTGATGGCGCCGAGCCCTCGCCGCCAAGGGCGGGGGGCATATCTGTCAGGACGCTCCAGGAGCCAGGGCCTTCCACTCGGATGCGGAGTCCCGATTGCAGAATGGCCCTGGCTGGCTTGTCCTCTCCTCTGGCGTCGGCTGGGTTTGCTGTGAAGTGCTCCGCGACCGACGCTATGGCTTCACGGATTCGCTCGGGTTCCATCTTCTGCTCCTTTGGCGAAGAGCTCACCGGCCTGCCCAACCGTGGATTCTACGGCCATCCCAGCACGCGAAACCTGCGATTGGCGCGTTGGGAGGACTCTCTTCCTGGAAATCGCCCCGTTCGATAAACGTTGCGCCTAGAGAGGCGCGCGTATCGTGGCAGGACGGATTCGCTCCGGTCCCATGGCTTCGCATTCAAGTGGAAGCGCCGGGTATTGCCTGGCGTGCCCAATGGTTGATCAAGATCTTACTTTCTCATAAGGGTGATAGTCGTCTCCTCGGTTGTGGTCAGGATGCCTGCGGCGGAGCTGCTGGACGAGTAGCTTTTCACAGCGACACTACTGCCGCTGCCGATGACCCAGTCTGTGATGGTGTACGGCCCGTCCTGCACCTGCGTCTCCCGATTGTGCGCCGAGGCAAACAACTGGGACCATGTCAGCATGGGAAAGGAGAAGCCCGGTGGGACGACAGCCGGCGGGGGACAAACGGGAACGATCGACTCCACCGTCGTCCCTGGATCAAGAATCACTTCCAGGCTGGACCAAGGAGCCTGCCCGGATTGCGAGGCCGCGGGGTCCCTCACCCCGGCCAGCCGCAGCACTTGAAAGGTGCCTCCGGTCGCGCTGGTGGTGTTGGGGCAAGGATCGAAGACGCCGCCATCCCCTCCCAATCCGATGATGGGGGGAACGTCGAAGAGCACATACTCGAGGGGCGCCTCGCCGAAATAGGCCTGGTCTTCCGGTGACCATTCGAGGGGAACCACGGCGCGGACATGCTGCGTCACCTGGATGGGCCCACCGGTTCCTGAGGGGGTGAAGGTGTTGGTTACAAAGAGAGAGTCGAATTCCAGTTTGTAGGAGGCGATCTCATGCCATTCCAGGTCGATGGTGATGCTCGGCGAGATGTCGATCGTTGCGGGGAGGAGGGCCAGCAGGCGAGGCTCCGTCAACCCCATGGCGGCGATCCACTCACGAGGGTCGAAGCTCGCTCGAACCTTTGGTCCACCGACATCAGCTCGCCCTGTCCGTTGGCAGGCTCCTCGCGCGCCTCGAAGGTGATGGCCGTCCTGCCGCTGGGGTCGGTTTCCGTCGGACGGCTGCCGTCGAATACGTGATTGCGAACGTCCCTGAAGGAACCGTGGTGTTTGAACTGGGGCCCCAGCCTCCACCAGATATGCGCTGGGGGCAACTCGCCTGAGCCCAATGGCGGGTCGAGGTTGATGAGGTAGCCACAGGTAGGCGACCCGATAGGGATGATCCCGCCGATGCGATAGTCGATATCCATAGCCACATCGAAGGTGACGGTTTCGCCTGGGGCGCCGTGTCCCTCGTGAACGTTGGGCTCGCTGGTCTTTAACTCCGCCCCGATACTCCGAGCGAGCAGAGGGCCGTGAATGGCGTAGTACGCGGTATCGGCCGCCAGGAGATCTACGGCACTGCTCCCCGCGTTCACCAATCCCCAGTTGGCGTGAAACGTACCGCCCTGAATCCACCCGCAGGGTGCTGGCTGCGCCGGCCGTGCCGAAACTCCGGTGCTGAGAACCGGCCCCAAGCGAGCGTTGGCCAGGAGCCCCATGCCTGGGAAGCTCATCCAGATGGATCTACCTCTTCCAATGGAGGCCGAGCCGTTGGGCGGCAGGAACGTATCCAAAAGCAGCAACCACTCCTGCAAGGGAGTGACCTCGGGGTCGCCCTCAAAGCGGAGGCCCATCGCTGCATGGAGACGCGGGAGGTATGCGGTCGAGTTGCCGTCATAGACACCCTTGTACAGGGTCAGCGTCTCGTCTTGGCTCGAGCTCCAGCCCAGGCCATCGAGCTGCTTCTGGAATTCCGAGAAGGGACTCGACTCCGCCACGGCCAATCGGACGATCAGGGGGAATTCGAAATCGTAGATCCAGAAATCGGTTGGCCCCGTCTCCGAGCCGGGCAGGATCTGTTGACCGTCGCCGGTGTACACGCCTATTCCCAGACCGCGAAGCAAGAACCATACACCCTCTTCGACACGCTTGGGATCCATCAGGGCTTCGGCGGCTGCTTCGGGGCTCGTCTCGAGTATGGTCGGTGCGGTCAGTTGGGATGGCTGATCCGCGTCTGATCCCGGGGACAGTGTCGAGGGCGCCTCTGTCTGTGGGCTCGTTGTCTGGTTTGCCGGTGCGCAACCCTGTGCGACCAGGACGATCCCCACGATCCCAATGAGAACCTGATGGGAGTTCTTCAAGGAGCTTCCTCCGTGTTTGGCTGGCGGCATCGCGCCGTTTCCGGGAGTTTCCGACGGTGATCCTCAGCGCTGTCCAAACATGCGCAGGCGGAGGGCGGCCCGGCCCGGTTCGGGCGCCTGGCCTAAGGTGACCCACGCGCCTGGCTTCCTGGCGGCTCCGGGCGATACCTCCAGGGATTCGCGAAGACTGTCGACGGGACAAAGAACTCCTCCCAACATCGGGAGGAGCCATCCGAGTTTCCGCGCATCCGGGCGGACCCCATCGCCCATTCGTACGCAAGTCTAGCACGTCTTCCGAGTGGTGGGGGCGGATGGGTTCTTTGGGATTTCCCTTTGCAGCGAGAGGCGCGCGATGCCGACGATCGCGA
>DASSGB010000121.1:0-14468 GCA_035693825.1 Anaerolineales bacterium | reverse complement strand
TCGACCGCCGCGGCCGACATCCCTGGCTCGGCGATACCGACCTTCGTTCGGTGTTGAAGCTCCTCTACCGTCATCCGATGATCCACATGCGGGACATCCGTCACGCGCTCCACACCGGCGCTCCGATCGCCGAAGGGTCGAACCAGGCCGGACCTGCTGAAGGACCGTCGTCATGATCGACTTGGCGTCCGCCCTCCACGCGTATCTCACGCAAGCCCACGACGAGACCTGGCCCGTACTGACGCGGCTGGGGCCGGAGGATCTCGAAACCGAGATCTACTCGGGCGAGGAGGCCGGCTGGAAAGTCAGAGATGTGTTGGCCCATCTGGCGGATGCCGAGCGCGGGCTCTTGGGCCAGATTCGTCGAATGGTCGCCGGTGGGCAGACTGTCCCCAATGATTTCGATCTGAACCGATGGAACCGATCCGCCGTGCGCAAGCGAGCGGGTCGAACGCCGGAGGAGCTTCTCGACGAGCTGCAGCAAGCCCACGAAGAAGTCCTGGCGTTCCTGTCCACACTTCAGGAAAAGGACTTCGACCACGTCGGCCGGCATGCCAGCGGTGAAATGCTCAGCACCGAAGGCTATTTCCGGCGAATGGCCGACCATCGCCGGGAGCATGTCTCCGATATCTCGCGTGCCCTGGGGGGAAGCGCGCGACGGCGGACCCCATAGCCTCATGCCTCGGCGTTTGGCGCCTCTCGAAGGCATTCACGATGTGGTCTTGCTACGGCTATGGCGGGATTCGGCCGGCGAGGGCGTCGAACGTTTTGTTGCACTCCAGTTCGAGGATCATCTTCTCCGCCGGTTCGGCCAGACGGATGTGTGGCACCTGGCCGAAGGCAGCCGCATCGACCGCCCGCCTCAAGCGATGGCCGACGAGGTGTGGGTTCTCGTCGAAGGGAAAGCCGCCGTCGAGATGGAGGACCGCCGCGAATCGTCGCCGTCGGCCGGCGCAATCGCACGGCTGGCCGCAGCCGAACCTCTCGCATGGCTCGTCCCCTTCGGCATCGCAATGCGATTGCACGCCGAATCGCCTGCGGTCCTGATCCGAATGGCGACGCACTCCGACGGACCTGGCCCCGACCAGCCTCCCCGCCCCGGCCCTCCCGCCTGATGTCAGGCGCCAAGAACCTCTGGCTGTTCGTTCGTCTAAGCCGGCCCCTCTTTCTACTCGGAGGGTTTCTGCTTTACGTTCTCGGGCTGACGATGGCAGTTCATGCCGGAGCGCGGATCGACTTGTGGCGCGCCGTCGCCGGTCAGGCGCTGGTGTCGGCCATCCAACTCAGCGTTCATTACTCCAACGAATACTTCGACGTCTCGACGGACACGGCCAATCTCTATCGCACACCTTTCAGCGGAGGCAGTGGCGTCCTGAGCCCAGCGGGGCTTGATCGAAAGGCGGCTCTGTGGGCAGGATCCATCACTCTGGCCATGACGGTCCTGCTCCTTTTTCGGCTCATGGCCCTGGGACTGATGCAGGGCGTGCCCCTGGGTTTGGTGTTGGTTGCGCTGGTGATCGGGCTGGGTTATTCGGCCCCACCCGCGCGCTGGGTCGCGACCGGGCTTGGCGAATTCTTGGCCGCCTTCGTCATCGCCGCCATTGTGCCGGCGCTGGCGTTCAGCCTGCAGACAGGCGGCCTCAGTGCGGTCCTTGCCGCCGCGGTGATTCCGCCCGCCGCCCTTGCGTTCTCGATGATCATGACCTTCGACTTGCCCGACGAAGACTCCGACCGCGCCACCGGCAAGCGGACCCTCGCCGTCCGGCTCGGTCGGGCGGCGACGGTTCGCTGGATCAGCCTGGCCACCGCCCTCGGTTATGGCTGGCTTGTCTTCTCGCTGTGGCTGGGGATGCCGCCGATCGTGGCCACTTTCGCAGCCCTGAGTCTGCCTCTGGCGTGGGTCCACATCACGCTGGCTCGTCGGACGCTGAAAACCGCGGAGCCTCGTTGGGCGCTGGTGACGGCCCTGGCCCTCGCCGTATTTGCATTGACGGCCTCGCTGGAAGCGGTAGGATTCTTGATAGCCGCCAATGCCTGAGTTCCTGCGTCTCGTCCCGCCCAAGGAAGCTTTAGCCCGGTGGCTCCGCGCGTTCCCTGCCGAGCCCACGGTCGGGCGAGAGCTCGTGCCAACGACCGAGGCCCTGGATCGAGTGCTGGCCGAGCCCATCACCGCGCCGCAGCCTCTCCCGTCCTTTGCGCGCGCCAATGTCGACGGCTACGCCGTCCGAGCCGAAGACACATACGGTGCATCGGCCAGCCTCCCGGCGTACCTGAAGTTGAAGGGCGAAGTGCCCATGGGTGAGGTAGCCGTCGGAAATGTCGACCGGGGCCAGGCGTATCTCGTCCACACCGGCGGGATGGTCCCGCAGGGCGCCGACGCGGTGGTGATGCTGGAGGACACGCAGGCCGTTCGCCAGCATGAGGTCGAGATTCACCGGCCGGCCGCGCCCGGTCAGAACGTCATCGCGGCCGGCGAGGACGTTGTGCCGGGGGAGAGGATCCTCGAAGCCGGGATTCGCTTGCGACCCCAGGAAATCGGCGGCCTGCTCGCCCTCGGGATCACCCGAGTGAGCGTCTATGAACGGCCGAAGGTTTCCATTCTCTCCACCGGCGACGAAGTCGTTCCTGCCGAGACCGACCCGTCGCCCGGGCAGGTGCGCGACATCAACAGTCATACGCTGGCTGCTCTCGTCCGGCGTGCCGGAGGCGACCCGCTGCTCGGTGGCATCCTCCCGGATCATTTCGAGACGCTCGAGAAGGCGGTGCGCGCCGCGCACGCATCGAGTCATATCGTGGTCGTCACCGCCGGGTCCTCGGCCAGCGCGCGCGATATGACGGCCAGGGTTCTCAGCCTCCTCGGCGAGCCGGGCGTCCTCATTCACGGCCTCTCGATCAAGCCCGGAAAGCCGACGATCTTGGGAGTGGCCGGTCGAGTGCCGCTTGTGGGACTTCCGGGCAACCCGGTGAGCGCGCTGGTCATCGCGGGTCTGACGATCGTGCCGGCGATCGCGCGCGTCGGGGGCGCCAAGGCCGCCGTGCCCGCCGGTCGGGTGCGCGCTCGGCTCACGGGAAACGTCCCGTCCGAGGCCGGCCGGGATGATTACATCCCTGTCCGTCTGGAGGCGAGCCCTGAAGGATGGCTCGCCGAACCCGTCTTCGGAAAGTCCAACCTCATCTTCACCCTGGTGCGCGCCGACGGCATGGTTCACATTCCGCCCGATGTGACCGGGCTCGCCGCCGGTGAATCGGTCGACGTCGAGCCGTTCTGACAAGGCCCAAATGACGCCGTCTCCCGAGGCATCGGTCTACCTGCACGACATTCCCCTGGCCGAAGCGTGGTCGCGGCTGGAAGCCGCTCTGCGGAGAGAAGGTCTGTGGGGGGTCCTCGGCAGCGAGACTCTGCCGCTGGAGGACGCGTTGGGTCGGGTGACGGCCGAAGCCGTTTGGGCGCGGGTCTCATCGCCGCACTATCACGGCGCGGCCATGGATGGCTATGCCGTGTCCGCCGCATCCACCGCCCAGGCCAGCGAGCGGCGTCCGATCGACCTGGCGCTGGGGGATCAGGCGGCCTACGTCGACACCGGCGATCCTCTGCCGGACTGGGCCGATGCGGTCATTCCGATTGAAGACGTCGAGCCGGTCGAGCCCGGAGCCGACCGCCGAAGTCACAAGGCGATTCGCCTGCGCAAGCCCTCCTCGCCGTGGACACACATTCGTCCGATGGGAGAAGATCTCGTCGCCACCGAGCTCGTCCTGCCCGGCGGGCACACTCTGCGTCCGGTGGACCTGGGCGCGCTCGCAGCCAGCGGGGTCACCAACGTCAAGGTCACGAAGTTGCCGCGCGTCGTGATCGTTCCGACCGGAAGCGAACTCGTGCCTGCGGGCACGCCGCTCGCCCCAGGCCAGATCCCGGAATTCAACTCCATCGTGCTTTCGGCGCAGGTGCGGGCCTGGGGTGGCTCGCCGCGCCGCACGGAGATCATCCCTGACGATTTCGAGCGCATCCGTGCGGTCGTGGCCGGAGCGGCAGGTGACTGCGATCTGATCCTTCTGAACGCCGGCTCATCTGCCGGCTCGGAGGATTTCAGCGCCAGGATCATCGCCTCGATCGGAGAGGTTCTCGCGCACGGCGTCGCCGTGCGACCGGGTCACCCGGTGGTCGTCGGCATGGTTCGACGGGCATCGGCCATCGCTCCATGGCAGGGTGTCGGCAAATCGAAAAGGGTGCCCATCCTCGGAGTACCTGGTTTCCCGGTCTCAGCCGCGCTCACGGGTGAAATCTTTGTCGAGCCGCTCCTGGCGCGTTGGACCGGGCGGCCGCCCCTCGAACCGCCCACGATCTCGGGCACGCTCACGCGCAAGGTCCATTCGTCCGCCGGCGATCTGGAGTACCTGCGTGTGACTGCCGGTCGCGTCGCTGACCGTGTTGTGGTGGCGCCCCTGGCTCGCGGCGCAGGCGTGCTGACCTCCCTGGTGCGCGCCGACGGCATCGTGCGGATCCCTCCGGGGGTGCAGGGATTGGAATCCGGCGAGCAGGTCTCCGTCCATCTCTATCGCTCCCCGCAGGACATCGAGCGCACGATCGTTGTGTTGGGCTCTCACGACCTTACGCTCGATCTGATGGCCCAGTTCCTGGCGGAGGCGGGTACACGCCTGTCGTCGACGAACCTTGGCAGCCTGGGAGGCCTGATCGCACTCGGACGCGGCGAAGCCCACCTGGCGGGAAGCCATCTCCTCGACCCGGAGTCGGGCGAATTCAACCTTCGTTACATCAAGGAGTACCTCCCGACGACTCCCGTGATCGTCCTGGCGCTCGTCGGGAGAGAACAAGGATTGTTGTGTTCCTCGGGCAACCCGAAGGGAATCAGGGATCTCAGCGACCTTGCGCGTCCGGAGGTTCGCTTCGTCAACCGTCAGCGCGGATCAGGCACGCGGCTGCTGCTCGACTACCACATCGAACGCCTGGGCATCGGGCAGGCAGCCATCCAGGGTTACGGCAGAGAGGAGTTCACCCACATGACGGTGGCCGCCGTGGTGGCATCGGGCAGAGCCGATTGCGCCCTCGGCATTCGCGCCGCGGCCACGGCGTTGGGTCTGGATTTCGTGCCCTTGTTCCAGGAGCGGTACGATCTCGTCATACCACGCGAGCACCACGGATCGGCGAAGCTGGCGCCCCTGATTCAGCTCCTCGATTCGACCGAGTTTCGACGAGCCGTGGCGTCGCTGCCCGGCTACGATGTGGCGCCGATGGGGAAGGTCATCGCGACGCTTCCCTAGCGGAAGACCGATCTCGCAGCACCAAGGCAGGGGCGGCTCGCGAGCCGCCCCTGGCATTGTTGTTTTCGGCCACCGATCCCTCAGGGTGTCGCAGTCGGGTCTTCCGCCGAGGTCACGTACCGCCAGACGACGTCCAGCGCCTGCAGCGCGGTGAGGTTGCGCACGGGCCACCCGGCGCGCAAGATGACGCGGTCATCGAACCAGTTGGGCTCCCAGGTCAGATGAGCTCCATCCTCCTGGAGGCCTCCATCGGGCAGCGACTGCATCGCCCGCCACTCGTTCCACAGCGGGACGTCGTACGCGCGCGCGACGCGCGCCACCGTTGCATTGAGGCTTCCATCGCCCTCCAGGTTGTCCGGCTTGGTGGCCAGGATGGGGACGACGCCCTTGGCAATGGTGTAGGCCACGATCTGGCTCAGCCGATCCTCGAACACTTCGGCGTGGAACCGATCGTTGGTGCCAAGCATGATGAAGGCGATGCTGGGGCGGTGGATCCGATATTCGCACGCAAGTGGGCCTTCCCCCGGCGCGCATTCCACGGGATCCGCCGAAAGCGGCGAAAAGACCGACGAGGCGTTGAATCCGGACTTGGCGGCGAGGCTGACGCGACCGAAGGAGCCTCCGAAGTAACGGATGACCTCGTCGAGGTGCTGGTGCTCGCCCAGACGGTAGTCGTCCGGCCCCGAATCGAAGGCACCCAGGAACCAGCTCGGGGAACTGCCGCAGTCACCGACTTTCGAGAAGGCGGCAGGATTGTTCCCCAGCTCCAGACCGCGGTTGTAGATTTCCCTGGCCGTCTCGGTCATCGCCGGAAGAACGGGCAGTTGATGCCAGGGCGTGGCCTGAGCCCTCGGGCCGATCGTCGATGTGGGGAAGGCCGAGGGCGTCGGGGTCGATGCCGGCTGCGGAGCACAGGCGCCCAACACGACCATCAGCGCCGGAAGAATGACGACAGGTCGACGCGCGATCACGATTCGATGATAGCACGCCGAAGGAGTTCGATCTCTAGCCCATTCGGCCTCCCGCGCCGATATACAATTCCCGTGTGTCACAGAACGGGCAGCGGCTGGTGGTCTTCACGGTCGTGGCGGCGCTGGTCCTCCTCGTGGCGCTGGCAAGGGCGACGATTCGCAACGCGGCCATCGCCGCCACCCTGACGATGGCCGCACCGACCCAGGAGCCAGGCCCGATGGCCAGCGCCACACCTTCCCCTCCGACGCCGACACCGACCCCGGAACCGACGCCGACTCAGGCTTACCCGTTCCTGCGGGGGCTGGGCCAGCGTGCCCTGGAGATCTTCGGCGTCGGCCAGACCCTGGGCAACCGGCGCGCAGTCTTCTCGAAGGTCGGCGACAGCATCACCGCCTCCAGGGCTTTCCTGGCCCCGATCGGCGAAGGCCGATACGACTTGCGCCAACATGCCTATCTGGCCCCTGTCATTGAGTTCTACCGCCGGGAAGTCGCCCGCACGGACAACTCCTTCGCCAACGAATCGCTGGCGGCGCAGGTCAGCTGGACCACCTGGAGCCTGCTCTCACCCGACGCGGCCGATCGCACCGAGTGCCTCGAAGGAGAGAATCCTCTCGTCTGCGAATATCGCCTGGTCCGGCCGTCGCTGGCGTTGATCATGATCGGCACCAACGACGTGCTGCAGACCGAGCCTCAGGACTTCGAGGGCAATTTCCGCGCCCTCCTGGATACGACGATCCGCATGGGTGTTGTGCCCATCGTCAGCAGCCTGCCTCCGCTGAACCTTCCGTCCGCGGGAGACCAGGTCGAACGGTTCAACTCGATTCTCTCCAGGCTGTGCACCGAGTACGAGATTCCGTTTTGGGATTACTGGTCCACGCTCGTCGACTTGCCCGACCTGGGCCTGAGCATCGACGGGGTCCATCCTTCGGAGGGTTCGGCCTCCGCCGATTTCACCCCGGCCAACCTGCAGTTCGGGATGACCATGCGCAATCTCACGGCCCTGCAGACGCTGGATTCGATATGGCGGTATCTAAGCGAGTGAACAGCGGGGGGAGCGGAAAAAGATCCGTGATTAGTGATTAGTGATTGGTGACTAGGCATATGGCCGAGGCTGATGGCCGACGGCCGAAGGCTGAAGGCTGAAAGCTGATAGCTGATGGCTGACAGCTGATAGCTGATAGCCGACGGCCTACTTCAGCCGCCCGTACTTTCGCATGATCTCCACAAGTCGATCCAGCGGCAGTTCGCGGGCGACGCGTCCCTGGAAACCTTCCATGGTCTCCGCCATACACAGGGCGTTGAGGATGCTTTCCTCGACGGTTTCGGCCGCGGCTTCGAAGAGCAGGTTCACGTCCGTGTTGGGAAGCATGGTGAGAGCAAGCGGACCGGACGGCTGGGCCGGCATCGAGTTGCCGGTGGAGAACGCCAGGAACAGATCGCCGCTTGTGTGGAGTCCCAGGCCACCGACTCGCGCCAGGCCGATCGTCGCCCGTTCCGCCAATCGGCGGCACTGCTGCGGCAGCAGCGGGGCGTCGGTCGCCAACAAGACCAGGATCGAACTCATGGGCGGCGGCTGCCGCCACGGGGAGGGGACTTCCTCGGGTCCAATCTCGCTGCCGACAGGAACGCCATCCACCCTCAGCGTCCGGCGATCGCCGTAATTGGCTTGGACGAGTGCGCCGAGAACATAAGGTGTGCCTCCGATCGACACCAGTCGGGACGCGGTCCCGATTCCGCCCTTGAAGTCGTGGCAGATCATCCCCGTTCCGCCGCCGACGTTGCCCTCCTCGACGGGCCCGGGCCCGGCCGTGTCCAGCGCCCGGACGACATCCTGCGCGGTGAGGGGAAAGGCGTCGAGGTCGCTCAGCCAGCCGTCGTAGGTCTCCCCCACGACGGGCAGCGACGAGAAGCGCGTCCAGCCGCGTTCGGAGCCGTAGGCCACGAGCGTGTCGCGCACCAGGCCGACCTGGTTCGTGTTGGTCAGGGCGATGGGTGTCGTCAGGAAACCCGAGTCGACGATCCAGTGAACACCGGTCATCTCGCCCGTCCCGCTCAGCGCGTGGAATCCGGCGCAGGCGTGGTCGGTCCAGATCCTGCCCTGGCGCGGAACGATAACCGTCACCCCCGTGCGGACGAGGCGCGGCACGTCGCGGATCACCGTCGTATGCCCGACCCACACCCCCGGAACATCGGTGATGGCGTTCTCGGGCCCGGGGCGCATTGTGCCGATGGTGATGCCCAATTGGCGAACGCGCTGACGCATGGCGCTTCTCCTTGACGAAATCCGCCGCGTGACGATCGGGGCGTGTGCGATAATAGCATGCAGATCCATATCGTCGGAGGGTTCCGTGGCCAGCAATTACCTGGACAGCCTGCTGGGCGAGAACGAGAAGATCGAATTCGTCGCCCGTCAACACTGGACGATCCTGGCGCGGTCGATCCTCGGCGAGGCCCTGATCGCCCTGGTGCTGGCCGTCGCCATCTCGATCGCCGTGGGGTTCACCGCCGGAATTGCCGCCGTCGCCTACATCTTGCTCGTCGTCCCGCTGGGCATGCTGACCCGCGACGTACTGATCTGGTGGAACAATCAGTACGTCATCACCAACCGCCGCGTCATTCAGGTGCGCGGCGTGTTCAACAAGAACGTCAACGATTCGTCGCTCGAGAAAGTCAATGATGTGAAGATGGAGCAGTCCTTCCTGGGGCGGATGCTGGATTACGGAGACATCGAGATTCTGACGGCCAGCGAGCTCGGGGTCAACCGCTTCAGCTGGATCGGCCAGCCGGTACGGTTCAAGACGGCGATGTTGAACGCCAAAGAACGCATGGGGTCGGATGAGCTGCCGCGGCGGCCGGCCTCCAAGGAAGACGTGCCGGCCATGATCGAGCAGCTCGATCAATTGCGCCGCGAAGGATTGCTGACCGAAGAAGAGTTCCAGGCCAAGAAGGCCCAGCTGCTGTCTCGGCTCTAGCCCAACCCCAAGGCCTCTGGCGGAGGTCGTCCATGGCGCGCCCCAAGGCAGGCGCTCTTGCGCCGGACTTCAAGTTGACCGACGACTCCGGGGAGACCGTCCAACTGTCGAAGTTGCGCGGCCGTCCGGTGGTGCTGTACTTCTATCCCAAGGACGACACGCCCGGCTGCACCAAAGAGGCGTGCGGCTTTCGGGATGACTTTGCCGGGTACTCCCAAGCCGGTGTCGTGATTCTGGGCGTCAGCCCCGATTCCGAGAAGTCGCACACCGCCTTCAAGAAGAAATTCGAACTTCCCTTCCCGCTCCTGGCGGACGAGGACAAGACCGTCGCCAGGCAGTACGGCGTGTGGGGCAAGAAGAAGTTCATGGGCCGCGAGTACATGGGCATACGGCGGACGACCTTCCTGATCGGGCGAGATGGGAAGATCCTCGAGGTTTTCGAGAACGTCAAGCCCGAAGGCCACAGCGCGGAGATCCTGGAAGCCCTCAAGAAGGGCTAGTGGTCAGTGGTGAGTGGTGAGTGGTCAGTGATGACCCGGACCCGGCTACCGTCAAAAGTCACTGATCACCGACCACTGGCCACTGACCACTGTTCTTAGAAGGTCTTGAATGGAATGGGGGTCAGCAGAAGGATGAACAGAAGGATCCCGCTGAGGGCGATCAGCTTTCGGCCGGGATCGAGCGGGGTGATGTCATCCAGCGGCGTGGCGTGCACACGGCCGAACACAAACAGCAGCGCGGCCCAGATCCACCATCCCGACCAGACCATCCCCAGCAGGAGCAGCACGACCAGCAAGACCGGCCACAGCTTGGAGGCACGTTTCCCCAACAGCACGTAGAGGGCATGGCCTCCGTCCAGTTGGCCGGCAGGAATCAGGTTGAGCGCCGTCACCAGCAGGCCGGTCCAGCCTGCCCACGCGAGCGGGTGGAGCAAGACGTCCTGCGCCCCCAGGGGCGTTGGAATTCCCAGCAAGACGTAGCGAATCCAATACAGGATGGGGGATACGCCCCCATAGGAGACCGGCGCCGGCAGCAACTGACCGGTGACAACATACTTGGCCAGCAAGTAGCCGATCGAATTGCCCTCCAACGTGATCTGCGAAAACCCCGCGGTCGAGGACGGAAGCGTCACTACCTGCGACATGGCCAGGCCCGCCAGAATCACCGGCACGGCGATCACCAGCCCCGCCAGAGGGCCGGCCATGCCGATGTCGAGCAGGACTTTGCGGTTCCGGGGAGGCGCCTTCAGCCGAATGAAGGCTCCCAGCGTGCCGAGTTGGCTGCCCGGAAACGGCAGGAAGTACGGCAACGTGACCGCCGTGCCGTGGTAGCGAGCCGCAATGTAGTGGCCGAGCTCATGCGTCACCAGGATTCCCAGGAAAGCCGCGGCGAACAGAACACCGAGTTGGACGACGGGCGGGCTGAGCAGTTGCAGATCGGCCAAACTGCGCGCTTCCGGATGGAGGTAAGTACCGCCGTTCAGCAAGCCGGAGAAGATGACGCTGCCCAAGGTCACGAGGAACAGGACGAGGTTGACCAGAGGATTGGAGGCCGTCGGACGGATCAGTCCAGGAACCGCGAGGGCCATCTGCTCGCCGGCTTCGGATCGGAACAGCAGCGTGAAACCAAGCCGCTCGAATTCCTTTGAGAGCCGAGCGTAGGCTTCCTCCGGATCGACGAACAGCTTGCCGACGAATCGCGCCCCGACGCCTTCCTTGGCGTCGCCGTGAATCACTCTGCTCACGTTCATGACCGATCGAACGTGCGGCAACAGGCGGTCCGTCATCTCCGTCGAGGTCGTGGCCGTATCTGGATTCATCAGCCTGCCTAGGCGGGGGTGGATGGGAGTCGAACCCACCGCGGCCCGCTGTGCGGCCCGCCGCCGGTTTTGAAGACCGGGGAGCCCACCGGGACCCAACCACCCCCAGCGTCCGGCAAGCATACCCTACCCAGTACCGACCTTCAAGAGGCACGAAGATATAGGGCCGGCGCGGGCGCGCCGTCTGCTACAATCCGCCCGCAGGGGTAGCCCATGCGCCTACGAGACAAAGTAGCCATCATCACCGGCGGCGGACGAGGCATCGGCCGAGCGCTGGCGGAAGGCTTCTCGGCCGAGGGTGCGCAGGTCGTCGTCGCGGCACGCACGAGCCGCGAGGTCGAATCCGTGGCGTCTCAGATTCGGACCGCGGGCAGAAACGCGCTGGGCGTGATCTGCGACGTGACCGACGAAACCCAGGTGCAGGCAATGGTTCGACGCGCGGTGGAGACCTTCGGCCGCGTCGATGTCCTGGTCAACAACGCAGGCGTCTCGGGCATGAGGCCGGTGTGGGGTATTCCCAAGGCGTCTTTCGAGAAGACGCTGGCGGTCAACCTGGTGGGGACTTTCCTGTGCACGAAGCACGTCTGGCCCATCCTGCGCGAACGCGGCGGGTCGATCATCAACGTCTCCTCCCTCGGGGGAATCCGCGGCTATGCGCTCCTCAGCGCCTATTGCGCGAGCAAATGGGGTCAGATTGGCTTCACCCTGGCCTGCGCCGAGGAAGGCAAGCCCCATCGCATCCGCGTCAATGCCCTGGCTCCCGGAAGAGCCGACACTTCCTTTCGAGCCCAGATCCATGAAGACAAGACGCGCATGCTGAAACCTGAGGACCACCTCGGCGCTTGCGTTTTTCTCGCCAGCGACGAGTCGGCCTTCGTTACGGGGCAGATCATCGCTCTGGACTGGTTCGGGCCCGAGGCTTCCGGCTCGTGACGCGCCTCCGCCTGGGCGTCTCCTTCCTCGCAACCGCGGTCGCGCTCGGCGGCTGCTCGGCGTTGGCCCCCACCCCACGGGCCTCCCCAACAGCTACACGTACGCCCGTTCGCCTCGGCCCCACCTCCACCACGGCCCCGACGACACCAACCGCCCCTCCGCTGCCCCCTGCCCCCACTCCCTTGCCCCTTCCGGAGGTCTCAGCCTCGGATTGGATCCTCGGTCCCGACGACGCCCCCGCGACGCTGCTGATCTATGCCGATTTCCAGTCCCCGGGCAGCAGGAACGCCCTGAAGACCGCATTCCAGGTGGCCGAAGGACATCCCGATTCCTTTCGCCTGGTCTTCCGCCACTTGCCCATGATCCCTTCGTTTGACAAAGACTCGCTGGCGGGTCAGGCAGTCGAGGCGGCCGGCGCCCAAGATGGGTTTTGGCCGATGACACGCGCCCTGGTGGATCGATACGAGGAATGGACGGTCCTGCCCCCCGAGGACTTTCAGGTTTGGGTGGTCGACCTGGCGTCCGGATTGGGTCTGGACGCCGCCGCCCTGCAAGCCGACCTCGACAACGGTCGGTACGCGGCGTTCATGCTCGCCTCGTATCAAGACGCCCAGGCCAGCGGCCTGCCTGGACCGCCGGTCATGTTCTTCAACAGCCTTCTGTTCCGCGTCCCACCAACCCTCGCCAACCTCGAGGCCGCGGTCCGGCTCGAGATCGTTGCGGCCATGGCCTACTCCGCGGCTCCCGAACTCGATCTTCGCCAGGGATCCGACTACTTCGCCACCCTGATTCTGGATGAGGGCGAAGTCGTCATCCAGTTGCTGCCCGAGGCCGCTCCGGCGGCGGTCAACAGTTTCGTCTTTCTGGCGCGCCAGGACTGGTTTGACGGCACGGAGATCTTCCGCGTCGTCCCGGAGGGCTGGGTCGAGGCCGGCGATCCCAGCGGAACGGGCCTGGGCGACGCCGGCTACCATTTGCCGGACGAGATCGATCCCGGACAGACCTTCGATCAACCGGGTATGGTAGCCTTGGCGAGCGTCGGTCCCAACACGGGGGGCTCCAGGTTCCTTATCACCCTGGCACCTGTGCCCGTGTGGAATGGAACACGGACGATCTTCGGACGCGTCATCCAGGGGCTGGAGATTCTGCAAGGCCTGGAGCGACGTGATCCGGTCGAGGACATGCTCAAACCGGGTGCGGCCGTCATCCGGGAGGTCGTGGTGGAGGTGGTGAGCTGAACAGGCGAACGCCCTGGCGGGAATTGGGCTTCCTCCTCATCAGCGTCGGCGGAGTTGGACTAGGTCTTTCGACGGGGCTGAGCATGGTGGGTCTGCTGGCTTTCTCTCTCATCCGCAACGACCAAAACGCCATCGGTTTCTCGTCGTGGTCGGCCGCCTCCTCCATCGGCTTCGCCGTTGCGCTTCTGCCCGGGGCTTATTGGGCCGTGCGAGGGATGCTGGGAAGGCCGGATCCCGAGGCGCGGATCTTCCCGCGAACATGGCTCCTCATCGCCCTGCTCCTGCCGCTCACCCTCGCCATCGGGCACGCTGCATTCCGTTCCGAGGCCCTGGCCGGCCAGGTGGTTGTCGGGCCGCTCGCGCACATTGGCACGTCGTTGATCGCGGCCGCCCTCGTCCTCGGTCTCATTCTCCGGGGCGAAGGTCAGCTCTCGCTCAAGGATGTCAGTCTCTTCCTGACGGTCGGTCTCACCGTCATTCCTCTCCTGGCCATCGTCGCGGAGGGGATGGTGTTGCTGCCTGCCGGCGTTCTCGGCGCGGCCTGGCTCGTCAGCACGTCCGAAGGCCTGGAGCTGATCCAAACGTTGATGTCAGCCGGCGCCGATCCCACGGCGATATCGCCGGCGTTGGTGGCCGAGTGGATGCAGCGGCCGGCGATCGTGGCCGCCGTGTTCGCCTTCACGGCCGGGATCGTGCCTCCCATCGAGGAAGTGGCAAAGACGGCAGCGGTGTGGCCGTCGATGCGGCGGGGCCTCTCGCCCCGGCGGGCGTTCGTGGTGGGAGCCTTGGCCGGCGCAGGCTACGGCCTGTTCGAGGCGCTGTTCCTCAGCCAACCCGGCCCCGAGTGGCTATCGACCGCCATCGGCCGACTCGGGGCCACCTTCATGCACTCAGCCACGGCCGGGATCACCAGTTGGGGACTCATGGAATGGGCGCGAGATCGGCGCTGGATGAGGGCGCTGGGCGCCTACGCCGTGTCCGTGTTGAGCCACGCGATCTGGAACGTGGCCGCACTCTCCGCCGGTTACGAGGCCCTGGTTCGGGAAACCTCTGCGCCGGCTCAGGCCCCGGCCCCGACTGCCATCACCGCGCTCTCGACCGCCGTTCTCATCGGTCTGAGTCTGGCATCGGTCTTCCTTCTCGCTCGCGGAATTCCAGCAGACTCGCCCCATCCCGAGAGTCCTTCATCTGGAGCGTAGGCAGGGCAGATCGGCCGGGCCCCGCGACACGACAGGGGCGGCCCATGGGCCGCCCCTG
>DASSGB010000120.1:0-12940 GCA_035693825.1 Anaerolineales bacterium | reverse complement strand
TAATCGCGAAAGGGATCAGGACGGAGGATGCGCGCCAGCGACCTGGGTGGAGACGAAGAGCTCGGCAAGTGTCGTCCTAGGCCGGCGCCGGTTGCATCTCCCGCGTGTGTCGCAGTCGGGCTGGGAGGATCCCTTCGATCGCCCGATACTTGGCGACGGTGCGGCGGGCGACGCGCACGCCGTCCTTACGGAGCATCGCCGCAATCTCATCATCTGTCAAGGGCCTCGGCTCGACGTCGACGATTTCCTTGATGCGATCGCGCACCGAGAGCGATCGATCGAAGAATCGGGTGAGCGGGATGATGCGCCCATCGGGCAGGGCCACCGACTTGTGAGCCACGGCGCGCGAGACGGTCGATTCATGGACGCCGATTTCGGCGGCGATACCGGCACGTGTGATAGGCGTCAGGAAGCGATCGCCGTGTCGGATGAAGCCCCGCTGCCGCGCCACCAGGGACTGCATCAGGCGGCGCATGGTGTTGTTGCGCTGCTGCAGGCACTTGACGAACAACGAGGCGCGTTCCAGGTGCCGCGTCCAGGCCTCGCTCTGGCCTTCCTCCGCCTCGGGCAGCGATTGGCGGAAGAGGGGATTGACCCGCAGCCAGCCGGCGAGAGGGGCGAAGATCTCGACGACGAGGGCGTCCTCATCCCCGTTGGAGCTGTTGGAGATCTGGATGTCGGGAGAATGATAGACGTTGGGATCGACCGGTGCGGCCTGCCTCCCCGATCGCCAGAAGGATCGGGAGGGGTAGGGGGTCAACTTATCGTGGATCAGCGCTGCGGCCTGCTTGACTTTGGCGACGGTGGAACCGATGGCCAAGGCCATTCGCTCGAACTCGCGCCGCCCGAGCTCGGAGAAATGCTCTTCCAGGAGCTTGCGGGCGAGCCTCACCGAGGAATCTTCCTGCGGGAGCAGATCGAGTTGCGCCAGCAAGGCCTGACGCGGGCCCTGCGTCGCAAGCCCGGCGGGATCGGCGTGCGAGATGAGGTAGAGAACGCGCTCCACCTGCTCGAGAGAAGCGCGGTTGGCGCGAGCGATGATGGCCGGCGGGTCCTGCAGGAAGCCTTCCTCGTCCAGGCTCGACAGGATGAAGGCCGCCAGCGGCCTGTCCTCTTCGGCCAATTGGCCCGCCAGTTGACCCAGAACGTGCAGCGCCAAGTCTTCCGGGGCGGCGGGCTCGAGGTCCGGCGGTGTATCGTCGAGGGAAGTGGAGGCGGAGCGACGGATGCTCTCCCGGGGAGAGAGGAACACCACCAGGTTGTCGTCGGGAGCTCGCGAGCTGCAGGAAGGGCATGGGCCGGCGCCCGGCAGACGGCGGTGGCAGGTGGGGCAAACGCGGTCCTCGACGATCTCCAGGGCCGGGTTGGCGGCAATTTCCGCCAGCACTCGCTCTCGGAGCTCGAGATTGGAGAGCGCCAGCAGACTCATCGTCTGAGCCAGGTGGGCGGTCGTGAGCGGGCGGAGAGATTGGTCCTGGACCTGCAGCATGGCTCGCTCCTCGGGCCGCAGTATAGCCAGATGGGCCCTTCTGCGCAATTGTGTTGCAAGTTCCGTGCCCAGACCGCCGTGCTAGAATAGCCGCTATGGCGACCTTGTGGGTCACAGGTGGAGGATTGGCCGGAAGCGAGGCGGCCTGGCAGCTGGCCGAAGCTGGCCACCAGGTGACGCTGTATGAGATGCGGCCGCATGTCACCACGGGCGCCCACGCCGGGGAGGGACTGGCGGAAATCGTGTGTTCGAATTCCTTGGGCTCAGCGCTTCCAGATCGGGCCTCGGGTGTGTTGATGTCCGAACTCCGGCACCTGGGCTCGCTGCTGCTGCAGTGCGCCGAGGAAACGCGCCTCCCCGCAGGCGGAGCCTTGGCGGTCGACCGCACGGCGTTTTCGGAGCGCGTGTCGCATGCGATCGGCGGCCATCCGAGGATCCGGGTGGTGAGGCAGGAGGTGCGCTCGATCCCGGACGAACTCGGAGTCCTGGCATCGGGCCCGCTCACGTCGCCGGCCCTCGCTGAGTCGCTGCGCGCGTTTGCCGGTGAGGACCACCTGTATTTCTACGACGCCCTTTCGCCGATCGTGGAAGCCGCCTCGGTGGATGAGACGATCGCCTTTCGGGCCTCGCGTTACGACCGCGGGCAGGAAGACGAAGGCGACTATCTCAACTGTCCGATGGATCACGACGAGTATCTGGCCTTCGTTCGGGCGCTGGTCGCGGCCGAGCGCATCCCTTTGCGCGAGTTCGAGCTGGAGATCCGCGCCGGTGTGCGCGCCGGCCCGGACAAATTCTTCGAAGGCTGTCTGCCGGTGGAGATCCTGGCGGAGCGCGGGGAGTTGTCGCTGGCCTATGGGCCGCTTCGTCCGGTCGGCCTGCTCGATCCGCGGTCGGGGCAGCGACCGTTCGCCGTCGTGCAGCTTCGACAGGACGACGCCGCAGCGAGTCTCTACAACCTGGTAGGGTTCCAGACGAACCTGACCTATCCGGAGCAAGACCGCGTGTTTCGGATGATCCCCGGGCTGGGAGGCGCGAGGTTCGTGCGGCACGGCCAAATGCATCGGAACACGTTCGTCAACGCGCCGCGCTTGCTCGAGCCAACGCTCGAAACCCGTAAGCGACGCGGGCTCTTTCTCGCCGGCCAGATCACCGGCGTCGAAGGATACTTGGGCAATATCGGCACGGGCCTGCTGGCCGGCATCAACCTGGGGCGCGTCGCGTCCGGAGGCGAGCCTCTAGTGCTTCCGGAGACGACGATGCTGGGTGCCCTGTGCCGATACATCTCGAGCGCGGAGCCTTCGCGCTTCCAACCGATGAAAGCCGCCTTCGGATTGTTGCCGCCGTTGCCTTCCGGGCCGCGACGGGGCCGGCGCGACCGCAATCGCGCGCATGCTGCGCGCTCTCAGGAAGCCCTCGCCGCTGCGTTCCCCGCGGCGTTGCGCATAGCCACATAGGCATTCGGCGCCTGCCAATGCTCGCCCATTCATCTCTTAAGGCGCGAGAGGCTACACGCACACGCACCGCGGCACTCGGGCTGGTTCTCGGCACGCTGCTGAGCGCGTGCGCATCTGAGATAGGGGCGACGGCCGCGTTCAATGGGGGCCTGGCGCTGGATGCCGCGGCCGAGCAGGTCGCCTTCGGCCCGAGATTCCCTGGATCACCAGGGCACACCGAGATCCAGGAATGGATCGCTCGCGAACTGGAAGCACGCGGCTGGGCTGTGGAACGCCAGGCGTTCGAATACGCGGGGGTCCCGCTGCTCAACTTGATCGCGACGCGGAGTGAAACGAAGGGGCCTTTCATTCTCCTGGCTGCACACTACGACACGCGCCGATTGGCCGATCGAGATGGGATCGACCCGTCAGCCCCCGTGCCAGGGGCTAACGACGGTGCATCCGGAACATCCGTCCTGATCGAGCTGGCGCGTGTCATTCCTGGACACGAATTTGCCTGCGACATCCGGCTTGCGTTCTTCGACGCGGAGGACGGAGGCGGGGCCGTGGGGTGGGAGTTTTCCCTTGGGGCCCGTCATATGGCCTCGACGCTTACAGACGAACCGCAGGCCGTGGTTGTCCTGGACATGGTGGGCGACCGCGATCTCAGGCTGCCTATCGAGGGGAACTCAACGCCGGAGCTGGTGGAGGCCATCTGGTCGGCGGCGCAGGCAGAAGGCCTGACGGCCTTCGTCGATGATCCCGGACCATCGATCATCGACGACCACCTGCCCTTCATCGAGAGGGGCTGGCCGGCCGTGGATATCATCGACTTCACCTATCCATCCTGGCACACAACGCAAGACACGCTGGACAAGCTCTCCGCCGAAAGTCTCGAGCAGGTCGGGCGCGGTGTTCTGGCCTGGCTGAAAGCCACATGCGGTGCTGATGAAATCCAATAGGACTGAAAGGAAGCGATCCGCAGCCTCAGACCGTATAATCCTTCGCCGCGCGGCGCGATGCGTTGGAGGAGGGCGCCGCCTCAGCCTATGACACGACGTCCTCTGCCAACCGAGTCGCCTCGCGAGCGGGCTTTTCTGGTGGCCCCAGATGTCGCCGGATCGCAAGCCCTTCTGCCCCCCGCCGATTCTCTCGATGAGCTTGGTCAACTCGCCACTACGGCCGGCCTGGACGTTGTTGGCAGCGCGGTGCAGCGTCTGCAAAAGCCGGATCCCAAGACGTTCCTGGGGTCCGGAAAGGTCATCGAGGTCCGCGATCTGGTCGAAGAAAACCTGGCGGACGTCGTGATCTTCGATGAGGAGTTGTCGCCCCGGCACCTGCGCGAGCTGGAGCGCGCCTTCGGCGAAGACGTGCGCGTCCTCGACCGCACCGCGCTCATCCTGGACATCTTTGCACAGCACGCCCACTCGCGAGAGGGGAGGCTCCAGGTCGAACTTGCCCAATACGAGTACCGCCTGCCTCGCCTGACGCGCGCCTGGACCCATCTGGCGCGGCAGGCTGGCGGTGGTGGTGGCGCCGCAGGGTCCGTCGGCGGCGTTGGGCTGCGAGGCCCGGGAGAGACGCAGCTGGAGGTTGACCGGCGGGATATCGGGCGCCGCATCACTCACCTCCGGCGCGAGCTGGAGAAGGTCCGGCAGCACCGGAGCCGATATCGGCGGCGACGGCGGCTGGCGGCCGTGCCCACCATCGCCCTGGTGGGATACACCAACGCCGGCAAGTCGACGTTGCTCGGCCGGATCTCCGGCGCGGAAGTGGTCGTCGCCGATCAGCTCTTTGCGACGCTCGACCCCATGACGCGTAAGATCCAGCTGCCCTCGGGCCGCGAAGCGCTGCTGACAGACACCGTGGGCTTCATCCAGAAGCTGCCGCCGATGGTCGTGGCGGCCTTCCGGGCGACGCTGGAGGAAGTCGCCGAGGCGGATCTGCTGCTCCATGTCGTCGATATCAGCCACCCCCAGGCTTTGGCGCAAGCCAGCGTCGTCCGGGCGACGCTGGAGGAGGTCGGAGCCGAGAATGTCCCGGTCATCACGGCCCTGAACAAGGTCGACCGGTTGGCGGATCCGGCCGAGGCCGTAGCCTGGATCGATGAATTCGAACGCGGCGTTCCGATCTCGGCGCTGACCGGAGATGGCATTCCCGCGCTTCTCGCAGCCGCCGAGCACGAGCTGTACGAGGGCATGGTGCCCATCGACGTCCGCTTGCCGTACGACGCCGGCCGCCTGCTGAGCCTCATGCACGACCATGGCTGGGTCGAGAGGACCGACCATCAGGGATCCTACATTCACCTGGTGGGCCGTGTGCCTCAGCACTTTGCGTCGGAATTCGAGCCCTACAAGAAGCGCCTCCGCCGTCCCGCTCGCGGCAAAGGCACGCCAACGTCAGACAACGGCGACCGGTGAACCCGTCTTCAGCGTCCCCGCGCTCGGACGAAGTCCTGGGCGAGCTCCAGAGCTTCTTGGCGCGCGAGAAGGTCCAGGCGCACTTCGACGCATACACGCGTGCCTTGTACAGCACCGACGCCTCCAACCACCAGGTCGAGCCTCTGGGCGTTGCGTTTCCGCGAAACGCGGACGAAGTATCGGCCATCGTCACCAAAGCTCACGAACTGGCCCTGCCCCTCCTGCCGCGCGGCAGCGGCACGAGCCTGGGGGGCCAGGCGGTCGGCGCCTGTGTGATTCTGGACCTGGCGCGCCACATGGACGGTCTGTCAGCGATCGACGCAGAGGCACAGTCTGCAACGGTCCAGCCGGGGCTCGTGTGTGCGCGCCTGAACGCCGCCGCCGCCCGCAAGGGTCTCATGTACGGACCCGACCCGGCGTCCGCGGATCGCGCTACCTTCGGGGGCATGCTGGGCAACAACGCCACCGGGGCGCATTCGATCCGCTACGGCATGTCGTCCGACCACCTGCTCGAGGCCGCGGTGGTGCTGAGCGACGGAACGCGCACGCGGTTCGGGACGGTCGAAGAGGGGGAACTTGGGCGCCTGGCTTCCAAGCCGGGGCTCGAAGGGGCCATCTATCGAGCCGCCTCGGAGGTACGGAGTACCGCCGGGCCCGCCATCGCGGCGGCCTGGCCGCGCACGTGGCGGAGGGCCTCCGGATATGGTGTGAACTACCTCGTTGGGTACACACCCAGGCAGCCGCCCGGTTGGTACCGCCCCCAGCAGCCTTATCTCTCCGCCACCGGCTTCAACCTGGCGCCGCTGCTTTGCGGGTCCGAGGGGACGCTAGCGGTCATCACCGAAGCCACGGTGAGGCTGGTTTCCAGGCCCAAGGCTACGGTCTTGTCGGTCTTACCATTCTCGAGCATCGCCGAAGCCTGTGACCAGACACCGCACATCCTGCAGACTCATCCGTCATCGGTCGAGCTCATCCCGCGTTCGATGATCGAGCGCGCTCGCGGCGTGCCGGCGTACGCCCGCAAGCTCACTTTCGTCGACGGCGACCCGGCGGCGCTGCTGGTGGTGGAATACGAAGGCGAGACCGTTGACGAGGCGCGCGCCGCGGCCACGCGCCTTTCGGGCTCGGCGCGGCGGCTCGAGACGGCCGAAGCTCAGGCCAACCTGTGGGCGGTCCGGAAAGTGGGCCTGGGCCTTTTGATGTCGATACCCGGAGATACGAAACCCGCCACTTTCATCGAAGATGTTGCCGTGCCCGTCGAGAGGCTGGGAGAGTATGTACGGCGCGTCGACGCCATTTTGGCCCGGCATGGAACTCGCGGAGAGTGGTACGCCCACGCCTCCGCCGGCTGCCTCCACCTGCGCCCTCTGCTGAATCTGAAGTCGGCCGAGGGAAGGGCCGGGTTGCGCCGAATCGCCGAAGCGGTTTTCGAAGTGGTCACGGACATGCGCGGCTCGTTCTCCGGGGAACATGGAGACGGCCTTTCGCACACCGAGTTCAACGCCCGGCTTTTCGGTCCGGAGGTTATGGACGTCTTCCGCCGGATCAAGGACGCTTTCGACCCCCAACACATCCTGAATCCTGGAAAAGTCGTGCCTCTGGCGGGGTCGCCGGAAGCAGCTATTGACAGGCAGCTTCGCTATGAAGCGGGTCGAGAGGGGAGGTCGCCGGCGACCGTCTTTGCCTTCCAACGCGAACACGGCTTTCTTCGCGCCGTCGAGGCCTGCAACGGAGCGGGAGTGTGCCGAAAAGACGGCGGGCTGATGTGTCCGTCGTACCAGGCCACGCGCTCGGAAGTGCACTCCACCCGGGGCCGAGCCAACGCGTTGCGCGCGGTGCTTTCGGGCCGTCTGCCTTCAAGCGCCTGGGGCGGCCGCGAGCTGTATGAGATCCTCGATCTGTGCCTCGAATGCAAAGGCTGCAAGGCCGAATGCCCCACCGCCGTGGACATGGCCCGCCTGAAAGCAGAGTACCTGTACGCATACCAACAGGCGAACGGAACCCCCATCCGCAGTCTTCTCTTCGGAGATATTGCGCGCCTGCTCAGGCTGGCTCGGCCGGCAGCTCCGATCGCGAATCTCCTGCGCGGGACGCGCTGGCTGCGCGGTGCGCAACACCTCGCGCTGGGGATCGATCGCCGTCGCAAGCTGCCGCGTCTGGCCCCCGCGCCTGCGAAGCTACCCAGGCTGACCGATGGCCAGGCGCCGGATCGAGCTGTGGTTCTGTTCGTGGATACCTTCGCCGAGTACTCGCATCCCAGGACGATCCTCTCGGCGCGCCGCGTGCTCGAGTCGGCCGGATACAACGTCTTCCGAGCCGCGGGCCAGGCGTGCTGCGGCCGACCGATGATTTCGAAAGGCCTTCTCGATCGGGCGCGCGCTGCCGCGCGGCGCAACATTGATGCACTTTTTCCGGCCGCGACGCGGGGCGTAACGATTGTCGGGCTGGAGCCCTCTTGCCTTCTTACATTGCGGGATGAGTATCTTGAGTTCTTTCCTGAGGACCCGAAAGCTCGCGCCGTCGCTGGCGCCTCAAAGCTCCTGGAGGAGTTCCTGTCGGAGCCGGGATCTTCCGGCGAGGCCCCGATGCAGAAGTTGACCTTCTCGTCTCAGCCGGCGGCTATCTCCGTTCACGGTCATTGCCACGCCAAGGCCCTCGTCGGCATGTCTCCGCTGGTTCAGGTTCTTCGGGCCTCGGGCGCCGAGGTCAACGAAATCGACTCAGGCTGTTGTGGGATGGCGGGCTCTTTTGGGTACGAGATGGAACATTACGACCTTTCGATGCAGATCGGAGAGATGAGGCTCTTCCCCGCGGTGCGGTCGGAAGCGGAGCGGGGAGGGGTGGTCGTGGCGACCGGGACGTCGTGCCGGACGCAGATCGCCGACGGGACCGGCGTGGAAGCGCTCGATTTGGCCGAGTACCTCGCCTCCCGCCTGCTCTGAGACCCGAATCGGCGGGTCCCCCTGCGCATAGCCAATACAGATTCCCCGCTCGTGCATTACGGCTATCCGCATGCAGGCGGGCGGCCCGCGCCTAGGCAGGACCTCATTTCGCGCCCGCGTCGAAGATGTCATGGTATCCGCGGTCCAACTCGTCGTCGGAGAGATGCGCGTAGCGCTGAGTGACGGCGATATTGCGGTGGCGGGCGAGCTCCTGCGCCAGTTTGAGGTTTCCCCCGGATCCGCGCAGAACCGTCGTGACGAAGAAGTGGCGGAACGAATGCGGGGTAACGCTGCCCACCGCTTCCGGACCAAGGGCCTGGGACACATGCTGATGGACGATGGCGCGCCCGGTGGTGGGTGTGATCGAAATGACCTTCTTGCCTGCGCCGCGATCGTGGCGTGCGAAGAGCGGCAGGGCGCTCAGCGGCCTTCCGGTGGCGCCGTCCCGGCTGTTTCGGGCCCGGAGGTACGCTTTCATAGCCCGGAGAGAGCGCTGGGAGAACCGGACCACGGCCTGGCGGTCGCCTTTGCCGATGAGCAGTGCCTGAGCCTCCTGCCAGTCAATGTCCCCGCGGCGCAGGCGGCATGCTTCGTGGACGCGCAGGCCGGTGTCTGCCAGAGTCAAGAGGAAGGCGCGGTCGCGCAACGAGCGCAGGTGGTCCTTTTCGTCCTTCCCGGGTGTTGTTGAAAGTCCCTCGGCGTGGCGCAAGACCTCTTCGATGGCGCTGCGAGGAAACTGAGGCAGCCGCTGGCCCGGCTTGCGGGCCCGCCGTCGAATGAGCATCTTCAACCGGGGCAGGTTGACCTCCGCCAAGCCCTCGGCGATCAGATACTCGTACCACCCGCTGACGGCGGTCAGGTAGAGCCGCTCGGTGGCCGAGGCGTTGGCCTTGAGGCTGTCCAGGAACCAGCGAATCCAATCTTCCGTGGCGCGCTGGGCGGGCAGTCGATCGGGGAGGACGTCGTGGGCTTCCAGCACGCGCTGGAAGGAGCCCATGGCCTGACGGTAGGTGCGAGCCGTATTGACGCTTCGCGCCAGCGCAACGCTGGAAAGATAGTCTCTTGAGGCCTGGGCCACGGTCTTCATAGGGGGCGCCTTCCAGGTCGCATCTGAACCGTGAGCATGCTTACGTTAATCACACTTATCGCAAGCATCGGTCACAAGTCTACGTCCGAAACCCCTCCCTGTCAAGACCCTTTCGTTTCTCTCGGGCTAAGCGGCGGAAGTTGACCGACGTCGCGACGAGTCTTGGGGTTTACGCAGGACGTGCGCGCTGGCGGTTCCCGCTTCCCCTGCCCCTCCGCAGACGCCCAAGCCTAGCTGCCGGATGGCTGCTCTCGGTTGCCTGCGAAGATGCGGAGGATTTCGCCGCGTTCCCAACAACGCATGAAAGCGGCGACCATGGCGGGATCGAATTGCGTCCCGGATCCCTCGACGATGGCGGCGAGAGCCGTTTCCGGATCCATGGCGCGGTGGTAGGGTCGATCGGAGGTCATGGCGTCGAAGGTATCGACAACCGCCAGCAATCGAGCCTCTTTGGGGATGCTCTCCGCGCGATGGCCCTCGGGATATCCTCTGCCGTCCCATCGCTCGTGATGGGATTGGACCAGAGGCATGGCCGGCGCCAGGTAGGGAATGCCTTCGATCATCCTCTTGCCGACCGTCGGATGCATGCGCATCTCTTCCCATTCCTCCGGGGTGAGAGGTCCGCGCTTGACCAGGATCGATTCCCTCACGGCGATCTTGCCGATATCGTGCAGAATGGCTCCGAACTCCACCGCGCTGCGTTCGGCTTCGTCCCACCCGAGCTCGCGCGCCATCGCCTGGGCGTAGGCGTTGACCCGTTCGACGTGATCTCGAGTGGAGCTGTCGCGCGACTCAATGGCGTTGGCCAGCACCCGCAGGCTGGCCTTGTAGGAGGCCTGCAGCTGCAACAACATGAGCTCGTTCGACCGCTGCAGACGCGCCTGGACCGCCGCCAGGAGCTCCTGGCTGGTGATCGGCTTGGTGATGTAGTCGTCGGCGCCGAGAGACTTGCCGGCGAAGATGTCTTCGCGCGTGCCGCGCGCCGTCAGGAAGATGAACGGGATCCCGGCGCCGTGCTGGGTCTTGCGAACGGCCTCGAACAGTTCAATGCCGTCCATGATCGGCATGGAGATGTCGGAAAGGATCAAGGCCGGGTTCTCGCCGCTGAGGACCTCAAGCGCGATACGGCCGTTGGGGGCCGTCAGGACGGTATAGCCCGCGCCCTCCAGGATGTCGCGCAGCGCGACCAGCATCGCCGGATCGTCCTCGACGACCAGAAGCGTCGAGCGTTCGTCGTGGACCGGTCTTTCGACGTCGACAGCCAAGCGTCTTCCCTCAGGAGCCTGCGGTGGATGAATTATGTCAGCACCCTTCAGGCGACGCAAGGGTGCGCAAGGTCACATCTTCAAGACCGTCGGCTGCGGGATGCGCGTGGCCGTCAAAGGCAGCCACACCGTGAAGGCCGTTCCCTCTCCGCTCATTGTCTCGAGCGAGATTCGACCGCCGTGACGTTCCACGATTTCCTTGCTGATCGCCAGGCCAAGCCCCGTTCCCGAGATCCCGGTCGTGCGCGCGTGGGCTCCGCGATAGAACCGATCGAAGATGTGGTCGACCTCTTCGTCAGGTATGCCGGGCCCGGTGTCGCGCACGGTGAAGGTGACCCACGGCTCGCCCTCCGACTCGTGGACGGCGGTTTCGAGGGAGATCCGCCCGCCCGAGGGCGTGTAGTTGGTGGCATTCGACAAGAGGTTCGTGAGCACCTGCATGATGTATTGCGGATCGACCTGCACGTCCGGCAGATCGGACTCGGGATGGAGTTCGAGGCGAAGACCCCTGCGGGCGATCAGCCGCGCCCGGTCGCCGATCAACACCTGCAGCAGGGAGTTGAGGTTCGTAGGTTGGGGCCGGAGTTGAGCCTGACCGGTGTCCAGGTGGGACATGGCCAGCAGCTGCTCGATCAAGCGGCCCAGTCTTTCGGTCTCTCGTCGCAGGGTGGCCATGTACTCCCCGCGTCTCGATTCTTCGCTCAGCTCGATGAGCTCCAGATACAAACCGATGTTCGTCAGCGGCGTCCGCAGTTCGTGTGAGACGTCGGCGACGAACTGAGCCTTGACCCGCTCCGCGGCCACCGCCTGCTCCAGCACGGCCTCGAGCTGCGAGGTCCGCTCGCGGACGCGTGCCTCCAGCTTCTCGACGTTGAGTTCGGCGGCTTCGAACAGAGAGGCGTTCTGGAGGGCGATCGACACCTGGTCGGCCAGGAGATTCAGCAGTTCGAAGGCGTCATCGTCGAGCTGCTCCGGATCCGACGTCTCCACGTTGAGCGCGCCGATCGTGAGGCCGTCGATGGTGATGGGCACGGCGATTTCGGCTCGCGTCCCGACCAGTCCCGACAGGTAGTCAGGATCCAGGCGAACATCCGGGATAAAGGACGGGATACCCGTGCGCAGGACGCGGCCCACGATGCCGCGATCGATGGGGGTTCGCTCGATGACCGGTCTCGGTCCGCTGAACTGCTTCAGGGCGTAGGCGTCGCCGTCGCGCATGTAGACCTGGACGACCGGGAACCCCAGGCTGTCCTGGAGCTGCTCTGTCAGACCGGCGAGGATCGCATCGGCTTTCAGACGGCGGGCGATATTGCCCACTACGCGTTGCAGGAGGGTCATCTCCGCCAGGCGGCGTTGGACCTTTCCATGCTCCACAGCGTTCGACAGAGCCAATCCTGCTTGCTGTCCGACGGCCGCAAAAACGTCGACCCAGGTTTCCCCCCCGGGCAAGAGCCCATCCACCCAAAGGGCCCCCGCCCCACTCATCTTCTCACCGGCGGCGATGGGGAACGCGAGGCAGGTGTAGGGTCGGGAGTCAATGACCGCCGTGCCCAATGCCGGTGTGCGCGTGGCGAGAGCGGTCTCGACCAGCCTTGCGCCTTCCGCGTGGGATCCCAGGAACGTCATCGGGGAATCGGTCGGGTATCGAAGCCGAAGCTGGAGCCCGGGCTTCGGGCGGCCGGATTGCAGGAAAGCCAGGCCGAACACTCCGCCAATCGCCTCCAGCGATCGCGAAAGAAGTGCCTCCAGGATGTCGTCGATCGACAGGCTGGCGGCGAGGTCACGCCCGATGGCATGCACCTGCTGCAGTTTCTCGTGTTCCAGACGCAGCCTTCGATACAGATCGGCGTTGTGCATGGCCGCCGCGGCATGCGCGGCAAAGGCCATCAAGCGTTGGGAGGAGGATGCGTCGAAAGCGCCGGGGGTTGCGCTGTCGAGCATCACGAAGCCGAGAATCTCGTCGCCGTAGCGCACGGGGACGCCGGCCCACGACCGCAGCCATTCCAGCCCGGGCCGATAGACCCAGTTCGGGTCGAGGGCGCCGGGGGTTGCGCTGTCGAGCATCACGAAGCCGAGAATCTCGTCGCCGTAGCGCACGGGCACACCGGCCCACGACCGCAGCCATTCCATCCCGGGCCGATAGACCCAGTTCGAGTCGAGGGCGGTATCCGGGACCGTCACCGGTTCGCCGGAGATCAGCTTGCGCAGGTTGGCGTACTTCGGCGCTTCAAGGGTGAAGGACGCCATGCGATCGCCGCTCAAGCCGAACTTCTCGTACCCACGGCTGCGCAGGACACGGCTGAC
>DASSGB010000119.1:0-27870 GCA_035693825.1 Anaerolineales bacterium | reverse complement strand
AATCTGTGAAATCAGTGTTATCGGTGTAATCAGTGTCTTGCTGTCGAGCGCCTCCTGCATCTCTCATGGATGGCTGATGGCTGATGGCTGATGGCTGATGGCTGATGGCTGATGGCTGATGGCTGATGGCTGATGGCTGATGGCTGACCTCCAGATCCCCATCGACCTGCGCAGCAAGGTGCCGGCCTACGTCCAGATCGTCGACCAGGTGCGTGGCCTGGTGGCCTCTGGAGCTCTGCGGCCCGGGGACCAGTTGCCCACGGTCCGCCAGCTGGCGGCCGACCTGCGCATCAATTTCAACACCGTGGCCCGCGCCTACCGCATGCTGGACGAGTCGGGGGTGATCTCGACTCAGCAGGGGCGCGGCACGTATGTCGTCGAGAGTCCGCCTCCAGCTCGGGCCCGCAAGCTGCGGGCGACGGCCCTCGAAAACCTGGGGCGGGATTTCCTGACCGGGGCTGCCCGGCTCGGGTTCTCGCCCAACGAAGTGCGCGCCATGATCGACGAGGCCCTCCGCCGTTGGGAGGCGGAGGCCAAACAAGGAGACTGAAAATGTCGAAACGCTTCGAGAAGCTGTCGCCCGAATTCAAGTCGCTCTCGGCAAGACGCGTGCCGGGTTTCGCCTGGGGAATCTGGATCTTCGTGATCATCCTGTCGGTCCTGGCCGCGGCCCTGATGGATTGGTTCGGCGCGCGCGACGACGCCATCGCCGGCGTGGTTGTTGCGATGAATCTGATCGGGCTCTACTTGTTGTTTGCCCTCAAGGTTGCCGATCAATGGGAGAAGGCCGTCGTGCTGCGCCTGGGTCGGTTCCTCGGCCTGCGCGGGCCCGGTCTGTTCTGGATCGTGCCCGTGCTCGACCGCGTCTCGACCTGGATCGACCACCGCGTGATGGTCACGCCTTTCAGCGCCGAGAAGACGCTGACCAAGGACACCGTGCCGGTCGACGTCGACGCCGTTCTCTTCTGGCTGGTGTGGGACGCCGAAAAGGCGGCGCTCGAGGTCGAAAACTATCGCTCGGCTATTGCCTGGGCGGCGCAGACCGCGCTGCGAGAGGTCATCGGTCAGATGGACCTGGCCTCGATCCTGGTCGGTCGGGCGACGATGGACAAGGACCTGCAGAAGATCATCGACGAGCGCACCACGCCCTGGGGCATCACGGTGCAGTCGGTCGAGATCCGGGATGTGGTCATCCCGCAGGACCTGGAAGACGCGATGAGCCGGCAGGCCCAGGCCGAGCGCGAACGCCAGGCGCGCGTCATCCTCGGCGAGTCCGAGAAGCAGATCGCGCAATCCTTCGCCGACGCTTCGATGGCCTATCGTGACAATCCAACCGCCCTGCATCTGAGGGCCATGAACATGCTCTTCGAAGGGCTGAAAGAGAAGGGCGCGCTGGTCATCGTGCCCTCGTCCGCCGTCGACACGATGAACCTGGGCGGCCTGAGCGGCATGACGGCCCTGGCGAAGGTGTCGAAGGAGTAGGCGATGGACGCGGCGCAGGCCTGGGAGTATTGCGTCGTCACGCTTGGATCGTGGATCCGGTCTCCCAAAGACGGAGAGCTGACGGCCACCCTCAATGAGCTGGGCGAGGACGGTTGGCAGTTGACCGCCAGCACGTCTCGGGAAGGCAGCCAGGCGCTGACATTGTTCCTGCAGAGACCCCTGGGGCGCGACGAACGTCGGCGCCGGTCTCGACCGGGAGGGACTTGGTGATGAAGCGGGTGCTGCCGACCCTGGAACCGATCCGGGCAGACCGGCGCGCCTATGTGGCCATCAATCTCGCTTACTACGGCGTGATCCTGGTCACGATGCTCCTCACCATTGCCAATCGCGCCTGGCAGGAACGATTCCTGGGAGCCGTCCAGGAGTCACTCACGACCGGAAGCCTGTCGCCAGCGGCAGACATCTATGAGTCTGGATTGGTCCCGTTGGCGATCGGCGTGACGTTCGTGGTCAACCTCTTCGTTGGCAGTCTGGCGACCATCACCCTTCCCTCGCTGATCGTTCCCTTCAGCGGCCTGGCCCTTGGCGTGGTCCGGGCGCTCGCCTGGGGTGTCCTGTTCTCCCCCGAGCTGGCTGGCCTGACGCCCGGGAGGATCGTGGCGGGGGCTTTTGTCGCCGGGCTGCTGTTTCTGGAAGGGCAAGGTTACGTTCTTGCCATGTTCGCAGCCTGGCGCCAAAGCCTGGGATTGGTCCGCCCTTCGAGCCTGGGTACCGCCAGCCGGCTCGAAGCACTTGGGAAAGGCTTGGGGCTAACGCTTCGGGCGTATGTCTGGGTGGCAGCCGTCCTGCTCGTGGCCGCTGTTTATGAGGCAGTGGGCGCCATCCTGCTGATGCCCAGGCTCGTCTGAAGAGAGCGGCATGCCGGGTTGGACGTGAGTCCCTGTTTCACGTGAAACAATGGACTTCCTCTCGGCGGCAACTTCGAGAAGGATAGGAGCGGGCTGGTGGTCAACGTGGATTTCGGAGTTCGACTTCTTTCTGCCCTACTGATGATTGCCTTGCCTCTGGCGGTGGGAATCGCCCTGAGCAGGCGCTGGTCCGTCCGCTGGGGGCTGGCGCTTGTCGGAGTCGCCAGTTTCTTGCTCTCGCAGGCAGGGCATTTGCCGTTCAACTCGGCTGTGCTGAACCCCCTGCTGGCACGTCTCGGCTTTGGGTCGGGAGCCGTCGGCGGGTGGCCCCTGGCACTATCCGCCCTCCTCCTCGGTCTGTCTGCGGGGGTGTTTGAGGAGGGCGCCCGCTACCTCATCTACCGTTTGTGGATCCGCACGGCACGCACCTATCGCGAGGCGGTCGTCTTTGGACTGGGTCACGGCGGAGCGGAGGCTGTAATCCTTGGGGTTCTCAGCCTCATCCAGCACGTCTATCTCTTCTCCATCCAGGGGCGGGATCTGAGTGCCATCGTGCCTCCGAATCAGCTCGAAGCCGCCCGGGCCCAGCTAGACCTATATTGGTCGATGCCCGCAGCCATCTCCCTTCTGGGCAGCCTGGAGCGGGCGTTTGCGCTGGTCATCCAGATCGCCCTCTCGGTGATCGTCCTTCAGGCGTTCGTGCGCCGCCTGGGCGGCCTGTGGTTCTTGGCGGCCGTTGCCTGGCACGCGCTCGTCGATGCCGTCGCGGTCTATGCGGGAGTGGTTTGGGGAATCTCCGCCGGCAGCGTGACCGGAGCCGTCGCCTCGGAAGCGCTCGTCGGCCTGTTTGCGCTCGCGAGCCTGCTCATCCTTTTGCGCCTTCGCCCCCATGAGCCGGCGACCGTAGCCCAAGCACTGGTTCCCCTCGATACACCGCCGAGTGTTTCCCCGACCCAGCCGCCCCTTCGCCCCGAGCGAGTGGACGACACTCGCTACACGACCTCGGGTTGAGGCCGGCATGATCCAGACCGAGAACCTCACCCGTCGATTTGGCGACGTGCTGGCCGTCGACCGACTGACCCTGTCGGTGACGCCTGGCGAGATCTTCGGCTTCCTGGGTCCCAACGGGGCCGGCAAGACGACCACCATTCGCATGCTGGCCGGACTCATCGCACCCACGTCCGGAACGGCGACGGTGGCGGGGTGCCGCCTGGGCCGCGACGATTCGACTCTCCGTCGGCGCATCGGCGTCCTCACCGAGACGCCGGGTCTGTACGACGGCCTGAGCGCCGAGTCCAACCTGGCCTTCTTCGCACAGCTCTATGGCGTCGCCGATGCAGCGAGCGCGGTCGGCCAGTATCTGCGCTGGCTCGGATTGTGGGACAGGCGCGCCGAGCCGGCGGGCACCTTCTCGAAGGGCATGCGCCAGAAACTGGCCATCGCTCGCGCCCTGCTCCACGAACCGCAAGTGCTGTTCCTGGACGAGCCCACCAGCGGGCTCGATCCCGAGGCCGCCCACCTGGTGCGCGACTTCATCGCCGAGCTGCGGCGCGAGGGGCGGACCATCTTTCTTTGCACCCACAACCTGGACGAGGCCGACCGGCTGTGCGATCGGATCGGGGTCTTCCGGCAGCGGTTGCTGGCGCTCGACTCGCCCGCCGCCCTTCGCCGCCAGCTCTTCGGACGAACGGTCGTCGTTCACCTGCGAGCCCTGGCACCGGAGCACGCCGAGGCCGCTGGGCGCCTGCCCTTCGTGCGGGAAGTGCGCCAGGTCGATGGCAAACTGCTCGTCTCCCTCGAGGACCCCGAGGCTCACAATCCGGACCTGATCCGCGCTCTGGTCGGAGCCGGCGCAGACGTGCAGTTCGTGGGCGAGCTGCGTCAGTCGCTCGAGGATGTCTACCTGCGTCTGGTGGGTGGCGCGGCGCCGGGGACCGCGGCGGAGGCGGGGAGGCCGAGATGAAAGCCGTCTGGGTGATCGTGCGCAAGGAATGGCGCGAAGTCTTCCGCAACCGCATGGTCTTCTTCACCGTGGCCTTTCTGCCGCTGCTCTTCACCGCGCTCCCGATCGCCATCCTGGCAGCCACGCGCAACAGCGTCTCGACCGGGGATTTCTCGACGCTCGACCTGCCCGAGGGCTACCAGGCTCTTTGCGGCGGGCTGACCGGAGCCGCCTGTGCTCAATACGCCCTGGTCAGCCAGTTCATGATCCTGTTCATGATGATCCCTCTGATCATTCCGGTGACGATCGCCTCCTACAGCATCGTCGGCGAGAAGATCACACGGACGCTTGAGCCGCTGCTGGCGACTCCCGTCAGCACCCTGCAGCTTCTTGGTGGCAAGGCACTGGCGGCGGTCCTTCCGGCGGTCGCGGCAGCCTGGGGAGGTTTCGCCGTGTTCGCCGTGGGCGCGCGCCTGGTGGCCATCGGGCCTGAGGTACTGGCGCGGCTCGTCGACCCGCTGTGGTTGATGGCCATCTTCGTGCTCGGCCCCCTGCTCTCGCTGGCCTCCGTGGCCGCGGCGGTCATGGTCTCGTCGCGCAGCACGGATCCGCGTGCGGCGGAGCAGGTCGCCATGGTCGTCATCGTGCCTCTGCTGGGCCTGTTCTTCGGTCAGATCGCCGGCCTGTTCGTTCTCAACGCCCAGCTCATCGCCTGGATGGCGGGCGTGCTGGCCGTCGTCGATGTCGGCCTGATGGCTTTCGCGGTGAGCCTGTTCCAGCGCGAGACCATCCTCACCCGCTGGCGCTGAGGCCTCCCATGCGCAGATTGGCAGCCGGGTTAACGGTCCTGATGGCGCTGGCGATCGCCGGCGCGGCCCACGCGCAGGGCGACCTGTCGCTCGAACTGCATCGAGATTTCGGATTCGCATGGGGCGGCCAGGTTCAGGGGAAATTCACCATCGAGGCCCAGGCCGAAGACCTGGCTCAGGTAGTGTTCCTGATCGACGGGCAGACTCTGGGAGAAGCCGGTCGGGAACCCTTCGAGATCACTTTTCACACCGGCGACTTCGCCCTGGGCTGGCACACGCTTTGGGCCGAAGCGACGACGCGTGACGGGCAGCCGCTGAGGTCGGACGAGATCCGCATCGAATTCGTCTCGGCCGAAGCCGGCGGGCGTTTCGCCCTGCAAGTGGCACTGCCCATCTTTGCTGTCGTGGTCGTCGTGATGCTCGCGGGGACGGTCCTGCCGATGGCTTTTGGGCGAAGGACCTACCGGCCGGGTCAATACGGGGTCGCCGGCGGAGCCGTTTGCCCGCGCTGCCGGCTGCCTTTCAGCCGGCATGCGCTTGGGTTGAACCTGGGGCTGGGCAAGCTGGAACGATGCCCGCACTGCGGTCGCTGGTCTGTTGTTGGGCGGGCGACAAGCGAGGCTCTGGCCGAGGCCGAGGCGCGCTGGCGGTCCGAAGGTTCGGCGCCTGTGCCTGGTTCGGACGAAGAGCGCCTCCGTCGCCAGATCGACGATTCCCGCTACCTCGAGTAGACCCTCGCCAACGCATCAGGGCCTGCGCGGCGCGCGGTATCATGCATATCGCGCGCTCATTCGAGGCCCGTCATGGACATCCCCGCAGACGTTCGCCGCACCCTTCTGGCCTTCCAGGCCAACGAAATCACTGAACACATCATCTACTCGCGCCTGGCCGGGATCGTCGCCTCACCCGAGAACCGCGAGATCCTCCGGAAGGTGGCCGGGGACGAGCTTGCCCACTACGAAGCCTGGAAAGCCATGTCCGGGCAGGACGTCGCCCCAAACAGATGGAAGATCTTCATCTACTACTGGGTCAGCCGCATTGCCGGCATCACCTTCGGCCTGAAGATCATGGAGCAAGGCGAGGAACGGGCTCAGGCGGGATACGACCGGCTGTCGCAGGCGATCCCTCAAGCGAAGAAGATCCTGCACGAAGAAAACGAACACGAGACGGCACTGCTCAACATGCTCGATGAGGAGCATCTGCGGTATGCGGGATCGATCGTCCTGGGACTCAACGACGCGCTGGTCGAACTGACAGGTGCCCTGGCCGGGCTGACTCTTGCGCTGCAGAACACTCGCCTGATCGCACTGACAGGCCTGGTTACCGGCATCGCCGCCGCGCTGTCGATGGCCGCCTCGGAGTATCTGTCCACCCGATCGGAAGCCACGAGCTCGAGTGGCCGCAATCCTCTGCGGGCGTCGATCTACACGGGTGTGGCCTACGTGCTCGTGGTGGCGATCCTGATCGCGCCCTACCTGTTGCTGTCCGACTACTACCTGGCCCTGGCGGTGACCCTGTCGGCGGCCGTAGGCATCATCGCTTTCTTCAACTACTACATCGCCGTGGCCAAGGGCGAACCCTTTCGCTCCCGCTTTGTCGAAATGCTGGGGCTGAGCCTGGGTGTGGCCGTGTTCAGCTTCATCCTGGGGTATGTCCTGAAGGCCGTCCTGGGCGTTGAGGTCTGATCGGCGGAACATGGGCGACCCGTACCCGGCGATCTGCGATTACGAGGGATCCGACTACCAGCAAACGTTCTGGGAGCGAGGCGGCCGCGCCTACGAAGATCGGGCCGAGGCGATGGCCCTCGCCCGGTTGCTGCCGGCCTCGGGACGATGCTTGCTGGAGGTGGGAGCAGGCGCGGGCCGTCACTCGCTGCGTTATCGTGGCTTCGAGCAGGTCGTCTTGCTCGACTACTCGCGCTCGCAATTGGAGCAGGCCCGCCGGCGGCTGGGAGACTCGCCTCGATTTCGCTTCGTGCTGGCGGATGTGTACCGGATGCCGTTCGGGCCGAGCGCCTTCGACGCCGCCACGATGATCCGCACGCTGCATCATATGGCCGATCCCGAGCGAGCCTTGCTTCGGATCCGGGAGTCGCTCGCCGGGCAGGCGGTCTTCGTCCTGGAATTCGCCAACAAGCGCAACCTCAAAGCCATTCTTCGCTGGCTGGCGCGGCGCCAGACCTGGAGCCCTTTCGACCGCCGGAGCGTAGAGTTCACCCGCCTGAACTACGACTTTCACCCGCAGGCGGTCAAGAGCTGGCTGGAGCAGGCAGGGTTTCACGTGGAACAATGGCGGCCGGTCTCGTTCTTCCGTCTGCCGCTGATCAAACGAGTGGTGCCCTTGCCTTTGCTGCTGGCGGCCGAAAGCTTGCTGCAGCGCCTGGGGCGGGCGGCGCTGGTCACGCCGAGCATCTTCCTTCGTGCCCGTACGTCATCCGAAGCGGCCGAAGCGGCCTCTTTCTGGCGCTGCCCGGCATGCGGATCGCTCGACCTGACCGAGGCCTCCGATCGTGTCGCGTGCGGGAGCTGCGGGCGAAATTGGGCGAAGCGGGACGGGATCTACGATTTCCGTGTGGACCAGGCTTCTGCGCCTGCCGGCTAGCCCCCGCGAAAACCCCAGCGTTCCGGTCTAGAATGGAGGGGTGCCTCCGGCACCTCCAGGCGAGGAGGCGGCATGCTCCGAAAAACGGTTGCCGTCGAGATCTTCACCCCTTCTCACCGGATCTCCGGTCAGCTTCAGGCCACTGCGCAGGGCCTCTTCAGCTACCTCAACCTGCCCACCGCGTCGGGGATCGACGTCGAAGACGCCAGCCTGTGTCCTCTGTATGTTCCCTGGGAAGAGGCGGAGAAGATCGGCAGCCTGTGGCTGGTGAAGAGCGAGATCTCCATGGTGGTCGTCCCCAGCCGGGGTGATCTGGGCGTGGTCGGCACGGCTCGCGGCGGCTACACCAAGCCTTTTCCGCACCGGGTGCGGATCCTGTTGACGGGCTACGAAATCGACGGGCTGATCGAATGGCCCGGCAAGCTCGACTTCAGCGCGCTGGTCTTCGAGGGAAACCGGCCTTTCATCCCGGCCTACGAGTCCCGGATACAGGCGCTGTTGTTCCCCCAGGTGAGGCTGGAGACGCCGGCCGTGCTGTTCAACGGCAAGATGGTCATGGGCATCTCTCAGCTGCATCGGAAGGAAACCCAGCCGCTCGGCCCGCCGCCTGCCGAAGACTGAGGCGAGCCCTTTCTTCGAACGACTGCCCAACAACTCGCAGGGCGACCCTTGCTCACCGATGGGAGTTCGCCGTTTGTGAGGGGACAGGCGCGAGGTCGGGCTGTGCTTGGCGTGAATACCATTCCCCTTTTCGGTCGAGCAGTCCGACTTCGACCAGCTCGGCGCGCAGGCCGGGGGCCTCGGGGTGGATTCTCCGAAGGATCCGGTCGACGGCCGCTTCGCGGTAGCCTCGGCCGGGTCGGAACCGGCTCGCCAGATATCGAAGGACGACCATACGCCGGCGACGCCGCGCGGGAATGGAGCGGAGCCGGCCATCCCTGCGCAGCAGCGGGCGCAAGATGTGGTGATCGTACGCGGCCAGATCGAGCCCGGAGGCGCGGGCGCGCAGGGCGCGCCGCTGGAGATGTCGGCGCGCGCCGGCTTCGAGCGCGCCGGGCACGAGGGCGTATACACTATAATAGCCCTCGGCCCGCGCCTGGGCCAAGCCGGCCCTCTGCAACCGAGCCAGATGATGGGAGACGGTGGAGGCGCGCAGCCGCAAGATGGCGGCGAGCTCCTCCACGCTGTGCGGCGCAAGGGCCAGCAGGGCGAGCAGCTGAAGACGGCGCGCGTCGGCCAGCGCCTGCAAGAAGAGGAGCATCTCATCCGAGGCGGCGTTCGGCTTCATTCGACCCTCATCGAATTAATTCGATATGCATCGAACTAAACGTACATCGGCCGGCCGCTGACGTCAAGTCCCGGAGGAAGCCATGCCCCCCCAACGCCCGACCTATGCCGTGGAGATCGCCGGCCTGAAGCGCCACCTGCCGCTGTTCGAGGTCGCTCCCGGGCTGCGCATCGCCGTGCTCAACATCCTGGGCGACACGGAGTTGGTGGAGGCCTGCGCCCGGGAGCTGGCGGCGCGCCTGGCGCATTTGCAGTTCGACCTGATCGTGACGCCCGAGGCCAAGAGCATCCCGCTGGCGCACGCCCTGGGGCGCGTCACGGGCAAGGGCTACATCGTCTTGCGAAAAGCCTACAAGGTCTACATGGGGGATACGATCCAGTCGGAAACGGTTTCGATCACCACCGGCAAACCTCAGACGCTGTACCTCGACGAGAAGGATCGCCAGCTGGCCGCGGGCAAACGCGTCGTGCTCGTCGACGACGTCATCAGCACCGGCTCGACCAGCCAGGGTATGCGCAAGCTCATGGAGCTGGCCGGGGCGACGGTGGTGGGCGAAGCGGCGGTCTTCACCGAAGGCGATCCCGATCAATGGAAAGGCATTCTTGCCCTGGGCCACCTGCCGCTCTTCCGTGAGGGCGACGCCTCGCCGTGACCTCCCGCCTCGTCCCGATCGGCGACACGCGCCTCTTCATCGACGAGCGCGGCCGCGGCTACCCCGTGCTGGTGCTGCACGGCGGGCCCGGCCTCGATCATCACATGTACGCCGACTACCTCGATCCTCTCCAAGATCGCCTGCGCCTGATTCTGGTCGATCAGCGCGCGCAGGGTCAATCCGATCCCGCTCCAGCGGACACATGGTCGTTGGCGCAAATGGCCGCCGACGTCGGCGCGCTGGCCGAGGCCCTCGAGCTGGAACGATTCGCCGTGCTGGGCCACTCCTACGGTGCGCTGGTCGCCCTGCAGCACGCCGTCGACTTTCCCGGCGAAGCCGCGCAATCCATCATTTCCAGCGGCTTTCCTTCGGCCAAATACCTGGCCCATGTCGACGCCAACCTGGCCGCATTTGAGCCCGAATCCCTTCGCGCGCAGGTGGCCGATTCGTGGGAACGCGAGAAGTCGGTCCGCACCCGGGAAGACGTCCACCGGCTGTTGCACGATCAGATGCCCTTCCATTTCGCCCACCCGCTGGACCCGCGGATCGCCGACTTCGAGCGACGCACGGCCGACCAGATCACCTCGCCCGACGTCCTTCGGACCTTCGCCAACCGGGAGTACGGCGGAATCGAAGTCGAGGAGCGGCTCGGCCGAGTCACGCAACCGGTGTTGGTGCTGGTGGGAGCCCACGACCGCGTGTCCTCCCTGGCTGCGTGCCGATCCATCGCCGAGGGCGTGGAGCAAGGGGAGATGGTCGTCTTCGACAACAGCGGGCACATGACCTTCGTCGAGGAGAATCCACGCTATCTGGAGGTCGTGGCGGATTTCCTGAGGCGCCACGCGCAGCTATGACCCGCCTGCCTCCGTCGCGCCTCAAGAAGGGACCGGATGGCGCCGGGAAGTTGACCATCGGGGCGTTGACGCCCGAACGTTGGCCGGATCTTGTGCGGCTGTTCGGACCGCGCGGCGCGTGCGGCGGATGCTGGTGCATGTGGTGGCGGCTGCCGCGGTCGGACTTCAACCGAGGTCAGGGCGCCGGAAATCGCCGACTGTTTCGTCGGCTGGTACAGGACGGCCCGCCTCCGGGATTGCTGGCGTACGTGGATGGAGAGCCGGCCGGCTGGGTGGCCGTCGGACGAAGGGGCGACTTCCCGGTGTTGGCGCGTTCGCGCCTGCTTCAGCCGGTCGACGACCGGCCGGTGTGGTCGGTCGTATGTCTGTTCGTCGACCGGCGCTTTCGCCGCCGCGGCCTGAGTGTGGCCCTGTTGGAGGCGGCGGGTCGGTTTGCGCGGGCGCGCGGCGCCATAATCCTCGAAGGCTATCCGACCGATGCGCGCGGGCAATCGCTGCCTGCAGCCTTCGTGTGGACCGGGCTGGTCCCGGCCTACCGGCGCGCCGGATTTCGTGAGGTGGCCCGCCGGTCTCCGACTCGTCCGATGATGCGGAAGACTCTTCGCCCGCGACGGGTCGCGGCTCGCCGCGCGTGACGGATCCCCATGGACCGGCGCCGGCGGAGGCGGCTCCACGTCGCTTTCGCCGGGCGGACCTGATGCGAGGCGATGGGACGGCCGGCCGCCCGGCCTACGTGGCGCATGCGGGAATCGTTTACGACGTGAGCGACTGCCCTAAGTGGCGAACCGGCCTGCACGAGGGGCAGCACTTCCCCGGCCAGGACCTGACGGACGAGCTGCCGAATGCTCCCCACACGGTCGACGTCTTCACCCGGCCGTGTGTGAAACGCGTCGGCGTCCTGGTGGAAGATCCCTGAGAGAAAGGCCAAACCCGGTTTGCGGAGCAAACCGGGTTTGGTTTTCGGTCAGCGCCTGCGCCTAAGGCCAGCTGTAGCGGACCGTGTACGTCACGGTCGTTTCGCCTTCGGCGGGCACATTCACGCGGAATTCGATCGTCGACGAATCCATCTTCTCGTAGCCGTCGCTCGCGTTCAGGATGCGCCACTCGCTCCAGCGGAACAGGTGCTCGACCACGCGCACCTCGACCGCTTCGTCCTTGTGGTTGCGAAGCGTGATCTCGTAGGTCTCCTCGAGGCTGTGTTCGCTCGGCCGGCGGAAGTCGGTCTGAATGCGCTCGCCCACGATGTCGAACGCGTCGCCGGTGTACAGGCGAAGCTGCTCGCCCTTGGGCGTGTGATCGATCTGGCTTTCGCCGATCAGCAGCGCCGCGCCGTCGATGTCTTCCTGATACAGGCGCACTCGGCCGCGCGGCAGGTCGGCCTCGACGTCGTCGGTATCGAACTCGACCATGACCAAGACCTTCGGATTGGAGACGACGCCGTAGGTCGGTTCGATCTGCGGATAGCCTGAATAGGCGCAGTACCAGTAGTACGACTGGCACTGCTGGCCGTCGTAGACGAAGAACTTCGCCGCTCCGATTCCCTGGGCGCTCACGAACTCGATCTGCTTGGTCTCGTTGTCGCGCACCGTCACCGGTCGCGGGATTTCATACAGGTGGTACTCGAAGAACTCCCGCTGTTCAACAGCGGCCGGCGTCTGGGTGGCCATGGCCCTCAGCTGTTCTTCCATCACATCCAGGCCGGCTTGCGGCAGCCGGTTGAGGTCGCCGGCGATCAGCTTGAGCAGGGCGTCGCCGAAGGTGGCGCCGCTGGTGTTGCTGACCGTCACCCATCCGTCGAGGTCGAGCGAGCGCTCGTCGGCGCCAAGCAGCAAGACATAGTCCGCCTGCCAGCTGATGCCGCCGGTCAGGTAGGTGATCTCGACATCCTGCGCGCCGGCCTTCTGCGCCATGAGTCGCCAGACGAGTGTGGGCCGAGTGATCAAGCCTTCAGGCAATTCGGGGAAGGAGAACTCCTGGATGTCATCGGCGCGCACGACGGTCACGCGGCCGTCGTCGTCTTCCAGGATGATATCGCCCCGCCCGCTGAGCAGCTTCCCCGCATACAACGTTCCGTCCTGAGTCACGACGGTGATCTGCTCGTCCAGATACTTCTCCAGCAGAGCCGCCGATCCGACCAGGTCGAACTCATAGTTCTGCTCCAGGACGAATGTGCCTGCGGGGTCGGTCAGGGATGAAAACAGCACACTGGTGGGATCGATCGAGGCGGCGACGTCGCCGAAGCGGAGCTCGTTGGCGCCCTGGGTCAACTGAACCTGACGACGGTCGCGCACCAGCGCCGTCCCCTGGTTGTAGACGGTCAGCGAGAGGCCGCCTTCAGCCGCCTCGGCCGTCGGAGTGCGCGCCCCAGGGCCGGGCGCGGGTCGTACGGCCCAGCCGGCACAGGCCAGCACAAAAGCCGCCAGTGAGGCCGCGGCCAACAATGGTCGGTGAAGCCGGGGTTTCATCGTCGCCTCCAGTGAATGCGTCTGTCTCTCAAGACGAGAGGCACCGCCCACCGGTTCCCGCCGGGCCAAAGGGGAGGAAGTCCGTCTGATATAATCCGCCGGCACGCTCGGAGGCCCGGATGTTTAAAGAAGGACAGGATCGGCGGGAACAGGAGGCGCGTGTGCGCCAGGAAGGCCGATTGCCTCCGGGCCAGTCGTTGACGCTCAAGTTCCCCGTCCTTCATTACGGGCCGGTGCCGCGTTTCAACCCGTCCACCTGGGATTTCCGCATCTGGGGCGAAGTCGAGGAAGAGAAGCGCTGGACGTGGCCCGAGTTCCAGGCGTTGCCGCGCCGCAAAGTCAAGATGGACATTCACTGCGTGACGCGCTGGAGCAAGTTCGACACCGAGTGGGAAGGGGTATCGCTGCGTGATCTGGTCGACCGGGGCCTGCTCAAGCTCAAGCCCACGGCGCGCTTCGTCATGCAGCACTGCGAGTACGGCTTCACCGTCAACATCCCGGTCGAAGTCGCCCTGGGCGACAACTTCCTGCTCGCCATGTCGCTTGACGGCGAGCCCATCAGCCCCGACCACGGGTATCCGGTTCGCGGGGTTGTCGGGTTCCTTCCCGGCCGTCCGGACGTGAAGACGCCTTACTTCTGGAAGGGCGGCAAGTGGGTCCGGGGGATCGAGTTCATGGCCCAGGACCGGCTGGGCTTCTGGGAGCAGGCCGGGTACCACAACGAAGCCGACATCTGGAAGGAACAGCGCGTCGTGCGAGGCTGGTGAGGACAAGCCGCCAGCTGCCAGCCACCACCCCCCAGCCACTAATCACAAATCTCGAATCACGGACTCTTCACGCTGACATCTCCGCCCGCCTGATTCGCGCTCGGCCAAACACGGACCTATAATCAAGATGAATGGACGAGCCGGAAGACTTGCAACGTGCGCGCGCCCGCATGGTGGATCACCAGCTGCGCAGCCGGGACATCACCGACCCGCGAGTGCTGGAGGCCATGGGCCGCGTTCCGCGCCACCTGTTCGTCCCGCCGGATGCCGCGCACCTCGCCTACAGCGACATGCCCCTGCCCATCGGCCAGCGGCAGACCATCTCCCAGCCTTACATCGTGGCCCTCATGAGCCAGTCCCTCGGGCTGCGCGGCCACGAACGCGTGCTTGAAGTCGGGACCGGATCGGGGTATCAGGCGGCGGTTCTGGCGGCGTTGGCGGCGCAGGTTTACAGCCTGGAGCGCCTGCCTGACCTGGCGGAACGCGCCCGAGAGATCCTGTTGCGCCTTGGCTTGACGAATGTCGAAGTGATCGTCGCCGACGGGTCGTCGGGATTGCCGGAACACAGCCCCTACGATGGCATCATCGTGACCGCCGCCGCGCCCCGACCGCCGCAGCCCCTGCTCGATCAGTTGGCGGAACGAGGGCGGCTGGTTGTGCCCGTCGGCGGAATCGAAGGCCAGATGCTGGAACGCTGGACGCACGAAGGCGATGGCTTCAACTGCGAGCGCGTAGCGCCGGTGGCGTTTGTTCCCCTCGTGGGCCAGTTCGGCTGGCACGTCGATTTGCGCCCGCGGCCGGAAGAGTAGCCGCCGGCCGTCGGCCATCGGCCGTCAGCCATCAGCCGTCGGCCGTCGGCCGTCAGCCATCAGCCATCGACCCATCAAGATCACCAATCACCAATCACCAATCACTAATCACTAATCACTGTACTCTCTTAATCCCCTCCACCCGACCACTCACCACTAGTCTTTCAGATACGCGACCGCCACGCCGGCCTCGCCGTCCATCGCCAGATCGAGGCCCGAGGCGCGAGGCGGGGCTGCCACATCGACGACGCGCAGCTGCGCGCCCCATTCGGCCTCGTCGGGAAGCAAGCTCGAGAGAGCGTTCGGCGAATCGAGCAGAAGATCCGACTGGAAGATGGTCCCCGGATCGCCCAAAGAGATCGTCAGCGGGTAGATGTGGGCCTCGACCAGGTCCTGAAAGAAGTGCGTCCCGTAGGACGGTTCCGGGGCGTCTCCGGCGGGAAGCACTTCGACCAAAGCTCGTGCGTTATAGATGTCCCCGTAGGCGACGGGCACTCCCAGCTCGGGATTGATGCTGCCCCAGCGTCCGGGGCCGATCAAGATGAAACGTTCGCCCGCAAGCCGCTCATTGACGCGGCCGACGACGCGCGCCAGGGCTTTGCGTCTCTCGAAGCTGGGAAGCGCGGCGTACGCTTCGGACGGGAGGTAGACGACGTAACGCACATCGGGCACGTGCCCGTCGGGGACCAGGCGCTGTGAGCGGAACAGGACCCGATCGGCCGGCAGCGACTCCGGCGCCCGGGCCGATTCGGATTCAACCTGGCTCGTGGGCCGGCACTGAAGCAGGCACAGCCGGGGTACGGCCTCGCGCCCCGCGTGTTCGAGCACCACGGCGAACTCCACCTCCACCGGGGTGCCGTAGGCCGTCTCCAGATGATGCAGGGTGTGCCGCATCCGCTCCGCGAAAGGAGTGCGGCGCAACAGGCCGTCGAGAGTCACGATGAGCTTCTGATCGGAGTGCAGCGGTCGGCTGACCAGGTCTTCCACCAGGCCCTCGTCGTAGCGTTGAGCGATCCACTGAAACATGTCGGCGTGGTATGGCGCGACTTCGGTCACGGGCGCCGTGCGGAAGGCGTTGGCCTCGAGATCGATGAGATCGACGTACTGTTGGGCGACGAACCGGATGCGCCGCGGATCGGCGCCCGGGCGCAGATCGGGATGGCTCAGGGCCACCAGCCGCGGGTAATCGCCGTGTTGTTCGACGGCGCGCGTTCCCAGCCCCCAGACCATGCGCACCAGGCCGGCGTGGCGGTCGATGCGCGGGCTCCAGCGAAGCGGATTGCGGGAGAAGGCGGCGCCGGCGGCATCGGGCATGAAGGTCGGGCCCGAGCGCCGGCCCTGCACCTCCTGGATCAGGATGGCCATGCGCTCGTCGTAGTCGAGCAGGCCCATCTGGCGCCGGTAAACCAGCACGTCGGGGCTGTAGACGCTGGCATAGACGCGGGCGACGGCATCCAGCAGGGCTGCCAGGTTCTCCTCGGGGCTGGCTTGATTCGGGCAGAAGTGACTCTCGTACTTGCCGGCGAACGAAAAGCCGAAGGAGTCCTCCAGCAGACTCGAGGAGCGGACGATGAGGGGCGTGTCGCCGGCCTGGGCCAGCACCTGACGCAGTCCGCCCACGATCTCGTCCGGGAACCGGCCACGGGCGAAGCGCGCCTGAGCCTCGGCGTAGCCGGCGCGAATCTCGGCTTCGTCGCGGTACTTCTGATTGCTCAAGTCGAGCAGGGCGTTGAGCGTGATGAACTGATAAAAGACGTCGGCCCCCAAGAACCACGAGCGCGGCAAACGCAGGACCTGCTGCAATTCGGTGTCGCCGGCCTTGCGCAAGATGCATCCGGCGAGGACGAGGCCGGCCGCCTTGCCGCCGATCTTGCCGCGGCCGATACGGCGGGCGCGCACCGATTGCAGATCGGCGATGTCGATCCAATCGCGGGCGATGCCCACATAGCCCAGGTGGTCGCTGATCATGGCTTTGGTCAGCACCACCTTGATTTCCTTCAGGTGATGCTCGATGCGCTGGCGGGTTTCGGGCGGCAGGGCTTCGTAGGCCTCGCCCTGGGCGAAGAGCATGTCCCAGGGCGCCAGCTCGGGATGGAAGGTGAGGACGACGTCTTCGGCCGGCAACCGCTCGGCGAGCGTCTGGCGGACGAGGGCCTCGAAGTCCTCGTGAGGCAGGTTGTAGGCAAAGTAGAAGTCGGTCAGGTGATCGCGGATGGTCGCCTGGCGCGCCGCCCACACGTCCGGCGGTTCCTCGACGATAGGATCGTGCAGCCCTTCTCGCCGCTGCGACTCGACGGCCTTTTCCAGCACCTCGGCTTCGAACGTTTCGGGAGTCAGCATGCGGCGTCGAAAAAGCTCCTGGCGCATGCGCTCACGAATGCGCGAGGCCAGGATCGGATAGCGCGTCAACTCCAGGTAAAGCAGAAGGGCGCGCGGGTGCTGATGCGGGTCGAGGGTCATGGACGCAGCCTCAAGCCTCGGAGTGATTCTACCGGCGAGCCGGAGGCGCAGGAAAAGCGAAGTCCGCCACCCCCTGAGCCCGTCCGCCCGCGGAGCGAACGGCCTGTCCAAGAGGGTGGCGGGCCGGGGCGCACGTCCACAGGCTGAGCCCGTCGAAGCCTGTGGACGAGGGTCAAGTCGTGTTGGAGGCGGCCGATCCGGCGGGCGCGGAGGCTCTCCGTCGTCGGGAGACGAGGCCACCGACGATCGAAAGGAAGATCAGCAAGATCCCGAGGGCCATGGCCGCGAGGAATACCCATGCGGCAATCTGCGCCAAGGGTGGCAGCACATTCGACGCCAGCGAGCTGAGCATGCCCGTCATGTCGGAGTCCGGGCCGGCGGAGGGGCCGGGAGGGTTGAAGGCCCAGCCGAGGAATCCGAAGAGCGCCGCTCCGGGAAGCGCGGCCACGAACAGCACGCAGCCGGGGCTGGCGAGACGGCCGAAACGGTAGCTGAAGTAGATCAGGGCAAGTGCGAGCACAGCCGACAGGATGCCGAGGACGGTCAACGCGCGTTGCAACAGCTCGTGGGTCTTCGAAGACAAGACGCTCAGCACGCCTCCCCGGGCCATCGCCTCTCGCGTTTCGGAATCCGCCGCCAGCTCGTTGATGGCCGCCTCTCCGCCATACAGGGGCTCGGCCATCTTCCGGAAGAAGGCGAGGCGAATCTCGCGAGGCGTGCGTTCGGCCAGGTCCGCCACGCGGACGGTTATGGCCAGATCGGGCATCGGCTGAATCTCGCCGTCCGCGTCGGCTTCGAGCATCCGGCGCATCTCGGCGATTTCGGTCTCATCGTCCAAGCCGTTCTGGCTGAAGCTGACCGCCAGGAGCATCGTCAGGGCGTCGACGGCCGGCCTCTCGGCGGTGACGCGTACCAGGGCAAAGGTCAACAGCGTCAGTGCCAGGACCAGGCTCAGGAGGAGGCCTGTGATCCATTTGGCGTCGACGTGCCAGTAGGGCCTCGGTCGGGGCGAGGTATCTGTCTTCACGGCAGCCTCTGTAAGTCATCAGTCAACAGTCTACAGTCTACAGTCCTCACGGAGTGCGGGACCTTACTGACGACTGACAACTGGCGACCGACGACTGGAGTTTAGCGTCCGAGGTGCATGGGCATGACGACGTGCAGGAAGTCGTCGCGGCCGACGGGCCGCAGGACCCCCGGCGAGGCCGCCGTGTTGGTCTCGAGGGCGACGTTGGGGGTGTCGACGATGCCCAGAACGTCGACGAGGAAGCGAACGTTGAAGGCGATCTCGATCGGGCCGCCCTCGACGGTGGCATCGACCTCCGTCTCGTTGGATCCGGTCTCGGCCGAGGTGGCCGAGACGGTCATGCGGCCGGGCTCGAGTTCACTTCCGGGTGTGATGCGCAGGCGCGCCGAATGGGCCGCCTCGCGGGCGAAGATGTCCGCCGCCTTGCAGGCCTTGAGGAAGCTCGCCGTGGGCAGCACCGTGCGCGTGGCGCGTGTGGTGGGGATGATTCCCTGATAGTCGGGGAAATTTCCTTCAATCAACTGGGAGACCAGCTCGACGTTCTTCGAGCGGAACACGACCTGGCCGCGATTGGCGGGCATGACCATGCTGACGGTCTCGTCGCCGTCGCCCAGGATGCGCGCCAGCTCGGCCAGGGCCCGCGCCGGGACGATGGCCCGCAGGCGCACGCCGGGCGTGGAGAGATGCGCGGTGCGCACCGACAGGCGGAAGCCGTCGGCCGCGGCCAGAGTCATTCGCCCGTCCTCGACGTCCAGCAGAACGCCGGTCAGAACCGGCCGGGCGTCGTCGGTCGAGGCGGCAAAGGCCACCTGGGCGATCATTTCCTTCAGATCGTCGACGTTCAGGGTCAAGCCCTCGTCCTCGCTGGCCTGAGGCAGAGGCGGGAACTCCTGGGCGTCGATGCACTTCAGGTCATTGTTGAAGGAACCGCAGCGGACGTTGAGCGTCTGGGTCCGAACGACGAGGTCCATATCGACCCGGTCGTTGGGCAGCGTGTTGACCAGGTCGACCAGGGTGCGGGCGGGGGCCGTCGTCGCGCCCTCGTCCTCGATCTTGGCGCCGATCCAGCAGCTGATGCCCATCTCGAGGTTGGTGGCGGTCAGCCGCAAGCGGCCGTTGTCGGTGGCCAGGAGGACGTTCGCCAGCACGGGCAGCGTGCTGCGGGCAGCCACGGCGCGGGCCACGATGCTCAGGCCTCGGGCGAGGTTCTCTTGCAGGCACGAAACTTTCATGCGAGACCGTCCTTGGGATGCGGCTGGCGCGACGAAGTATACATCGGAGAGGGGCCGGCTTCAACGCGCCGTCGAACGCGGCCGAGGCCTTTACACGGGTTTGAACACCATCAGGATCACGACCAGCGCCAGGGCCACCATCTCGAACGTGTGAGCGAACCCGACGACCGGGTCGTTCAGGCTGGCGCGGACGGCGGGCGTGATCACTCCCTGGTCGAGCGCCTGGCGCAGGTGGCGCTCGAAAACCTTGCCTCGCGGCACGAAAACCAGCGGGACGAGGGGGATGGTCAGCAGGATCAAGACGTTGGCGAGGAGCAGCCAGTTCTGCGCGGCGCCTTGCAGGAAGCCGAAGATCGGCGCGCCGGTCCTCAGAGCCAGGATCACACCGCTAACGACGGCGGCGAAGCTGCCTGGAATCACCATGGTGCGCTCGATCGGGTCGGCGGCCTGCATTATCGCCGCCAGCGTGGCCGGATCGGCGGCGCGGTTGGCCCTCGAGCGCGCCAGTTGCCGGGCGAAGATTCCGCCGACCAGCAAGATGGCGCCGCCGATATGCAGAAACCTGACGAGAAGGAAGACAAACACCGCGCACCTCGGCGGACGTGCTTCAACGGAAGGGACCAGTCTACCGCCGACCGGCGTCGGTCACCAGGCGAAGACAGGGCTTGTGGTATACATGTCGGCGGCATGCCTGAGCGCAACTTCGCGGCCGAAATCGACGACCTGCGCAAGATGGTGGTTCGCCTTTCGCGTCTGGTCGAAATCAGCGTCACCCTCAATTCCACCCTCAATCCGCCGCGACTGCTGGAATTCCTCATCGGCTCGGCGGCCGACTTGTTGGAGAGCGAAGCTGCCTCGATCCTGCTGGTGGACGAAAAAAGCCAGCAACTGTACTTCGCCGCCTCCACCGGATCGGATCCGGACGAGCTCCGCGGCATCCCCGTCCCCCTGGAGGGTTCGATCGCCGGGACCGTCTTCCGCGAGGATCGACCGCTGATCATCAACGAGGTCTCCGGCGATCCGCGGCACTACCGCCAGGTGGGGGAGAGAGTCCAATTCGAGACGCGTTCGCTGATCGGCGTGCCGATGCGCGTGCGCGAGCGGCGCATCGGGGTGATCGAAGCGATCAACAAACGCCGCGGGGCTTTCGACGAACGCGACCTGCAGACCCTGTCGATCATCGCCTCCCAGGCGGCGGTGGCCATCCACAACGCCAATCTGATCGACGCCCTGCAGCGCGCCTACGACGAGCTGGGCAAGCTGGACAAACTGAAGAGCGACTTCATCGCCATCGCTTCGCATGAGCTGCGAACGCCGCTGGGTGTCATCCTGGGTTATGCCGCTTTGCTGAAGGAAGACTCCCAGGGCGCCGCGTCCGAACGCGCCGCGGCCGTTCTCCATTCGGCGCTGCGCATGCGGTCCTTGATCGAAGACATGACCAACATGAACATGCTGCGGATCGGCTCGGCCGAGATGGCTCTGTCGGTCCAGGGGTTGACGCCCATCGTGGAGGCCGCCTCGGACGAGTTGGCCATGTTGATCCAGGCCAAGGGCCAGTCCTTGACGCGGAATCTTCCGTCCGAGCCGCTGCGGGCCATGGCCGACGCGCCCAAGTTGACGATGGCCCTGACCAACTTGTTGAATAACGCCATGCGATTCACGCCCGCCGGCGGGCACATCCAGGTGGATCTGGAGCGGCATGGGCCCGAGGCCTGGGTGCGCGTGCGCGACAACGGCCCGGGCATCCCGAGCGACCAACTGGAGCGTGTGTTCGATCAGTTCCATCAGGTGGAAGACCACATGACCCGGAAACACGAGGGCATGGGTCTGGGGCTGGCGATCGTTCGAGCCATCGCCCGCGCCCATGGCGGCCGGGCCTGGGCGGAGAGCCCCGGCGTGGGCCAGGGATCCACCTTCACCATCGCCCTGCCGCTCTTGACCTGAGCCGGGCGCCCCGCCTCACACAACTTCGAAGACGTCGTCTCCGCGGCGGGCGCGCTGATCCACCTTCACCGCCACTTCGGAGCCCGGCGCGGCTCCGTCCACCGGCTTGTGATCCACCTGCAACGAAGCCGCGACCTGTTCGAAGTCGGTGTGCGCGCCGTGAAAGTGCAGGCGCTGGCCTTGTTTCAGGGCCCGCGACAGACGCACCACAGCGACCTGGACATGGTCGAAGTAGTGCACGACCTCTCCCAACCGCTCTCCATCCGCCATGGTTGCCCTCCTCTCGACCGGGGCGGCACGAGGCCTGCCTCCCACATCCTTCCCGCCATTCTCGCGCCGTTCGCGCCTTCAAGTGTTGCGAGCCGAGCGGTCACGTGCTTCGACTTATCCGGTCTCCAGCAGGCGCCCGGCGTCCGGTCCGGGGCGCCGGGGGCGTTCTTGCCGCGCCTGCCGCAAGGCGTCGAGGCGCACAGCCACCTGCTGGCTGAAGGTCATCCATTGGTCGACAACTAAAAGCAGCCCGGTCTGATCGGGGGTGAGGAAGTATCGACCGAGGAACAGCCTCAGGATGAACCGCGGCAGCGGAAGCTCCTTCAGTTCGATCCCCACCGCCGAATGTGCGTAGAAAGGGGCGACGAGCCGCCGATCGGCGCGGCCCATCGATCGCGGGGGATAGGCCCGGGCGAGATCCACCGGCCGGGTGCCCAGCATACGGCGATATGAGACATGCAGGCGGAAGAAAGGGGTCTGCAAGTGCAGGTGATTGCGCCGGGGCTGTACGTACGCGAAGCGCGGGGCCACCAAAGTGAATAGTGCGTACGTGGATGTCACAAGACTGCCCGCCAGGGCCCAGACATCGGCGGGGGGCGGAGGCCAGTCGGTGATCCCCTGGCGAATGAGGTACCACAGGCCGAGGAACAAGGCAGTCAGCGCCAGCGCCTTGAGGCGGTGACGGGCAATGGCCCGGCGGTAGAGCAGAAGCGGGAACCGATCGCCGTTGTCCTTCAACCCGGCCTCCGTTTCTGCCGGGATGGACTGCGAGAAGGGCGCACGACGGTCCGGTAGTAGTCGCACAGCGTCGTCAGCGGGCAGCGCTCGCAGGCCGGCCGGCGCGCCTGGCAGATTTCGCGGCCCAGGCGAATGAGATTCAAGTGCGCGTCCTTGTATTCCTCGGGCCGAAAGAGTCGGGCGAGCATTTCGTGCGCCTGCTCGGCGGTGACTCGAGGCGGAACGAGGCCGATGCGACGCGTCACGCGATGGATATGGGTGTCGACGGGGAAAGCCGGCATGTCGAGCGAGAAGAGCATGACGATGGCGGCCGTCTTGGGGCCGACCCCCGGAAAGCTGCGCAGCCAGGTCCGCACCTCTTCCGCCGGCCGGTGGCGAAGGAAGTCGAGGTCGAGCGCGCCGTGTTCGGCGGTCACCGCTCGAAGGAAACCCTGGATGCGCGGCGCCTTCTGGGGCGCCAGGCCTGCGCTGCGGATGGCGGCGATGACGGATCGCAGCGGCGCGTCGCGCACCTCTTCCCACGTGGCGAAACGGTTCTGCAGCTGGGCGAAGGCCCGATCACGGTTGAGATCGTTGGTGTTCTGCGAAAGGATGGTTGAAACGACCTCGTCGAGCGGCGGCAGCGGGGACCGCCACACCGCCGGTCCGTAACGGGCCATCAGGCGCCGCTGAACGGCGCGAGCGCGACGGGCGAGGGAGGCCACGCGAGGATTATAAGGGTCTGGCCCCGGGCCGTTGACCGCGCGAAATTCCTTGCTATACTCACCCTCGACACCTGATCCGGCAGCGACTCCGCCCCGGTTGCTCCCGGCAAGAGCTCGCCCCATCCCACGGGCGAGCGGGAACCGACACCCCACGCGGCCGATCCCCTGAGGAGCACTACTTGATCCGCCTCTACTTCGCCACCGACGTTCACGGCTCGGAAGTGTGTTGGAAGAAGTTCATCAACGCCGCCAAGTTCTACGAGGCGCAGGTGCTCATCCTGGGCGGGGACATGACCGGCAAGGCCATCGTTCCGATCATCGCTCAGGCCAACGGCAAGCACAAGGTCACGCTGCTCGAGCAGGAAACAATTCTGGAAACCCGCGAGGATGTGACGCGGATGGTCCAGACCATTCAGAATCGCGGCTACTATCCCTATGTGACCGACCCCGAGGAGACGGCGGCCATCGCCGCCGATCCGGGCCGTTCGGACGAGTTGTTCCTGCGCCAAGCCGTATCGACCGTGGAGCGCTGGATGGACTACGCCGACGCCAAGCTCGAAGGCAGCGGCATTCGCTGCTACGTCTGCCCCGGCAACGACGACATGTTCGAGATCGACGCGGTCATCGGCGCCTCGAACAGTGTGCGCAGCGTGGAGGGGCAGGTCATCCCTCTTGACGAGCATCACGAGATGGCCAGTTCCGGCTGGTCGAATCCGACCCCGTGGGAAACTCATCGGGAAGAACCGGACGAGGCGCTCGAGAAGCGCCTGGAGGCGATCATCTCCAAGGTGAAGGATGTGTCGAACGCCGTCTTCAATTTCCACCCGCCGCCGTACGGCAGCGGGCTGGATGAGGCGCCCGAACTGACCAAGGACCTGCGCGTGGCCTACGCCGGGCGGTCGATGGTGCCGGTGGGAAGCAAGGCCGTGCTCAAAGCCATCGAGACGCACAAGCCCCTGCTGACGCTCCACGGGCACATCCACGAAGGCAAAGGCTCGCGCAAGTACGGGCGCACCCTCTGCCTGAATCCGGGCAGCATGTATGAACAGGGCATCCTGCACGGCGCGCTGGTGGATCTCAAGGAGAAGGCGGTCGGCAATTACGTCCTGACCACGGGCTAGCCCGCGGCGGGGCAGGAGGAGACTATCGAATCGGAACGGACGGGCTGAACCCGGGCGATGCGGAAACCCTCGGCCGACGGACGTGCCGGAGCCGCCGGCCAACTCCAACAAAGGAGTCCTTCGATGAGTGAAGCCACTCTGTTCGTGCGCAAAGCGAGCGGATTGGTGCGGTCGTGGTCGGGCTTCGACGCGTTCATCTACGCCACGTTCTCGATCAACCTAATCACGCTCGGCCTGTTCATCTTCTCCTACTGCTGGTACTTCGGCGGGAATCTGGGGACGGCGGTCGTCATCGGTGGCGCGTTCACCATCTTCGAGGTGATCCTGTACGCCAGCCTCATCTCCGCCATGCCGCGGGCGGGCGGCGACTACGTCTGGCAGAGCCGCATCCTGGGACGAGGCGTCGGTTTCCTGCTGACGGTCACCGGCTGGTGGTTCATCCTGTGGCTGTGGGTTCCCCTCTACGGCCAGATGTTGGCGTATGAAGTTCTCACTCCGCTGGCCGCCACGCTCGGGCTGCAGCAAGCCGCCCTGTGGTTCACCACCTATCCATGGGGCCCGCTGACCAGCATGCTGCTGGTGTGCTTGATCGTCTTCGTCTACATCGCCATCGGCATGAAGGCCTACGCCCGAGTCCAGAAGTTGAGCTTCTGGGTCGGCATGGCGGGGCTGCTGGTGGTGTTTGGGCTGCTGCTCTTCGGAAACCGCGAGAGCTTCATCGCCGGGCTGAACGCCAACCTGCCGGCGCTGTACGGCGTGCCGCCGGGTGACTACTACACGGCGACCCTGGAGGCCGGGCAGGCCGCGGGCGTGACGTTCGGCGGCCTCGGCGACCTCTCCGGGGCGGCCATCATCGGGAGCTTTGCCCTCATCCCGATGATCGTGTTCTTCAACCTGTGGCCGAACTGGGGCTCGACTCTGTACGGTGAAGTGCGCGGCGCATCCGACTACAAGAAGAACTTCTGGGGGATGGCGTCGGCGGTCATCGTCACCGCCGGCCTGGCCCTGGTCTTCTTCGCGCTCATCAACAAGACCATCGGCTGGGACTTCTTCATGAACGCCAACGGTGCGTTCTGGAGCAGCATCTTCTACGGCACGGAAGTAGCCATCCCTGTGTGGCCGTATCCGGTGCAGTTCGCCACGTTCCTCACCTCCAGCCGGGCTCTGCAGTTCCTGGTGATCCTGGCCGTCAGCTTCTGGTGGTTCGGCTGGTCGGGGACGGTCTTCCTTTCGTCGACGCGCGTGATCTTCGCCGCCGCCCTCGACCGCATGCTGCCGGAATGGGTCTCGAAGATCGAGCCCCGCACCAAGACGCCCGTCAACGCCCTGCTCCTGATGGTCATCCCCTCGGTGATCGTCTCCGTCCTGTACGCCTTCAATATCGTAAGCATGCAGTCCATCGTGCTGGACGCGACCCTGGTCATCGCCATCACGTTCTTCGGGACGGCGCTGGCGGGGATCCTGCTACCGTGGCGGCAAAAGAGCATCTTTGACGGATCGCCCATCGCCAAGTTCAAGATGCCGGGCTGGCTGAGTTGGCTGTTGGGCCTGGCATACGTCGCCGGGGCTGCATTCCTGATCTACCGCATGTACACGTATGCTTTCACCGGCACCGCCGACCTGACCGCGGTCTTCACCCAATGGGCCGACCAAGATGCGAGGACTCAGGCGATGATCCTCGTGGTGGCCGCGCTGAGCCTGGTGAACGTCGCGCTACTGGTGTGGGTGGCCCTCTTCACCCTGCGCAAGCTGTTGGCAGGGGAGGCCCTCCCGCTGGTGACGGTCACGGGTCTGGTGTTCTTTGCCTTCCTGGACTGGCTCCTGGTCGAGTGGTTCTGGGATCCAGGCTACCTGTACGGCATCGGTTGGCAGAACAGTACTTCGATGCTGTACATGATCTTCAACTACGCGCTGGCGGCGGCCATCTTCTACGGGTTCTCAGCCTACCGCAAGCGGCAGGGCATCGACGTCGATAAGGTCTACAAAGAGATCCCGGTCGAGTAACCACGGTCCCGCCGGGCCACCCACGGCGGGAGGCACTGGGGGAACTGGAGATCAGGGCTTGGGGGGGCGGCGTCCAACGGGACGGACGCCGCCTCGCCCCATGCCCCGCCGGGGGGCCGGCGCTGGGAGAAGATTGACACCCTGCCGGGAGATGCTATAGTTGCCCAACAGGTCCACCCCACACACGGCCGCCAATCTGAGGTCTGCGCCTGTTCCCGGTTGCCCCGCGGAACCCATCCGCGGGGTCCATGTTAAGTCGCCGCTGAACGACGGGAGGTGATCCGCCAAGACGCCACCGGGTACCCCTGCCCCGTCGTCCCGCCCGGGAAATGACGGGCGCACGCTGCGATTTCTTGCCTACCCTAGAGGAGGGAAGATGAGAGTTCGAAGATCACGCCGCATGTCCCCTGCTTTTCTGGGGCTTGTCGTTCTTTCGCTGGTCGTGGCGGCCTGCGCCCCGGCGGCCACGCAAACCCCGTCGGCCGACACCGGCCCGATGGCGGACCTCTACGCCGCTGCCAAGGCCGAGGGCATGCTGACGACGATTGCCCTCCCTCGCGACTGGTGCAACTACGAGGCAGTGTTCAATGGCTTCCAGGCCAAGTACCCCGGCATCGCGCTTAACGAACTCGACCCCGGGGCCGGCTCGGGTGAGGAACTGGAGGCCATCCGGGCCAACATGAACAACCCGGGGCCGCAAGCTCCGGACGTCATCGACGTCGGCCTGGCCTTCGGACCCACGGCCAGGGAGGAGGGCTTGATCCAGCCCTACAAGGTGGCGACCTGGGATGAGATCCCGGATGGCGCCAAGGACCCCGACGGCTACTGGTACGGCGACTACTATGGGGTGCTTGCGTTGGTGACCAACAAGTCCGTGGTGGCCAACACTCCTGTGGAGTATGCCGACCTGTTGAAGCCGGAATACGCTGAGCAGGTCGCGCTCTCGGGTGACCCGCTGACTTCCAACGCCGCCGCCCTCACCGTGTGGGCTGCCGGCCTCGCGACGGGGGCCACCGGCGAAGAGGCCGCTCAGGCCGGGCTGGAGTTCTTCAGGCAGCTCAACGAGGCGGGCAACTTCGTCCCGATCGACGGGAGTCCAACCACGATGGCCATCGGGGAGACGCCGATCCTGATCGACTGGAGCTACAACGGCATTCTGAAGGACGTCGAGCTTGCCGGGAATCCGGATGTGGATGTGACCGTCCCATCGGCGGGTCGCCTGGCCGGCGTCTACGTTCAGGCGATCAGCGCCTACGCGCCGCACCCCAACGCTGCCAAGCTGTGGATGGAGTACCTGTACTCGGACGAGGGCCAGCTCGCCTGGGCCTCCGGATACTGCTACCCGATCCGGTTCACCTCGATGGTGGAAGCCGGCACCATCCCTCAGGAACTGCTGGATCAGCTCCCCAGCACGGAAGGTGCCTACTTCCCGACGATTGAAGAGATCAATGCTGCCAAGGCGGTGATCACCGAAGGATGGCCTACCATTGTCGGTGTGGAAGTCGTTGAGCCCGGGAGCTGACCCTCAGGACTCTGATGCGACCGTGGGGGGCGCGCCGCGCCCCCCACGGTTCCGCGTCGGGGCGTGGGTCGGTGTCGTCCCGTTCTTTGTCTTCTCAGGCCTGTTCCTGATCGGGCCGACGTTGATCCTGGCCTATCGCAGCTTGGAAGGCCTGGAAGGGGGGCTGACCCTCGACAACTATCGGCTGCTGGCCAGCCCCGGCGTGATCAACGCCTACAGCATGTCGATCCGGATCAGCCTCACGACCGCTCTCATCGGAGGCTTGTTCGGCTTCTCGATGGCCTGGGCGGTGTCCATCGGGGGCCTCTCC
>DASSGB010000118.1:0-3100 GCA_035693825.1 Anaerolineales bacterium | reverse complement strand
TCCGAAAACCTTGATCATGCCGACCTCTCGGATCAGCCCAAACTCGGTGCTGAACCATGCCAGGCGCTTGATGTTCTCCCGCTCCTCAGGACCGGCACGATGGAAAGCCGGGGCGAACATGTCCTGGAGCGCGGTGTAGCGAGGCAAGGTCATGAAGGGCAGGTGGCCGAAGATGTCGTGAAACATGTCCGGCTCGGGCGTGAAGTCGAGCTCTTTCCAGTCTCGCATGTAGTCGGTGACCAGGAAGATCCTGCGGGCGAAAGCTTTGTACCACGGCGCGGCGTCTGAGTATCGAACCGGGGTGCGGGAGGTCCTCCAGCCTGTCCGGGGGGTGATGGCCAGGTTGAGCTCGGCGAGCGAAGGGATTCGATCGGCCGCCATGCCCAGCAGCTCGAAGCCCTCTAGGTACTCCCGGCAGGCGTATTGCTGGACCTTCGGGAGCTGGCGGGCAAAAAGGGTGGCCCAGATTCGATGCTGGTCTTCGGTGAAGTTCATGGTCGTGCCTCCTGGCCCTGTCGGGAAAACAAAACGCCACGGTGCGGGCCGCCCGTGACGTCGGTTCGTTCTGGTTGGTTTTGCCGGTTGTCTAGACTTTCGGCTGGCCCACCACCATCGACACGGGCAGGGCCGCCTCGCGGCGGCTATGTCCATACGAATAGTAGTAGCGGCTGACCTGCATGTTCAACGCGACCTTCGGGTAACTTCTAAGGAGACTACAGTCCAAAAGGCGAGTTGTCAAGTCCTATTTCTTCTTGCGCTGCCCGGCGGGCTCCCAGGGCAGACCCGCGTCCGGGGCGTCGAGGAATTCGAGGAGCCGCTGAATGCGGGCGCGGGTGGTCTCCTCGCGCCTGGCGCTGGTGATCCAGTAGGCGAACATCTTGCGCCGCGACGGGGTCAGTTGGCGAAATCGGGCCAGTGCGCCTTTGCGCCGGGCCAAGGCCCGGGCAATGATGGGAGGCACCAGGTCGGTATCCTCGCGAACGCGGCTGGCTTGCCATTCGCCGCTGCGTTTGGCCTCCGCCACTTTGGCCAGCCCGGCTGCATGCATCCGCCCCTCGCGAATCAGCTTGCGGACGCGGCGCTTGTTGCTTTCCGCCCAGACGCTCCTGGCCTTGCGAGGGCTGAACCAGATGAGGAATCGCGCCGCATCCAGCGGCCTCAATTGGCCGTCGATCCAGCCGAAGCAGAGCGCCTCTTCCACGGCCTCTTCGTAACGCAGCCGGTTGGGCTCGGCGCCCTTCTTGTAGATGGCGAGCCACACGCCTGAGGAGCGCGTGTGATTCTTCCTCAGCCACGCGCGCAACGCGGCCTGCTTGCCTGGATCCAGCTGCGGCGTCCTGGGTCTCATGCGCCGGCCGGCCTGACGCCCACGAACACGAGCAGAGGCTCGGGGACCTCGCTGTGGACGAAGGGGAGGCACCAGGCTTCGAAACCGACCTCGAACAGCACCTCAAGCCACTGGCTGCGGCTGAACAACCCGAGCTCGTGACGGTCTGTCTCGACACGCGGCGGCCCGTTGCCCTCCCTGAGAAGGTAGGCGAAGTCGGTCACGTAGCGAGTGTCGGCCGGATCCGGATCCCAGGTCCATTCGAGGTAACGCAGCGATCGGCCCTCGCTATCGGAGCCGCCGTGGTCGGTCGCAGGCTGGAAGGTTTCCCGGATCGAGTCCGGTGCGAACAGGGCCGCGCCGCCTGGACGACAGTGGACGAAAGCGGTCGCGGCTGCCTGCCGCAGATCTTCCAAAGTGGTCATGTAATCGATGGCGTCGTGAAGAAACACGGCGTCGAAATCCCGGCCGAGCCGTACGGTGCGCATATCCCCAACCGCGTGCTCGCATTCCGGATGGAGGCCCCGGCTGAGTTCCAGCATGGAGGGGGATACGTCGACCAAGGTCATCCGGAAGTGGGCCTTCATATGAGAGGCGTTGTTGCCACCACCGCTGCCCAACTCGAGAACGGATTGCACCGGGATCTGGGCTGCTGAGCGTAGCGTCCTGGTGTAGAAGCCGGCTTCCTCAGCGTAGTCTTCAGGGCGGGTGAGGAGATGGAACCAGGGGGCCAGGTCGGTATAGAGCCGCGCGCTCGAATTCATGTGAGTGTCTTTCCTCGCGAGCCTGGGGGCCATGGCGTGTCCTAACATGAAGACGCCCGGCGGCGCACGTGAAACGTCTTCTTCCGCCGGCCGCGGAACACGCGGGTGGTGCCGTCGAGGCTACGCTTATCGGCCAGGTTCTGGCGCGCCGACAGCCCGGCCCAATTCGGATTGCGCGCCAGAAAGGTGTAGCTACGGGGGTCTACCAGGTAGATGGCCCGATCGATCCTGAGCCTGCGGGTCACGACCGCCTCCCTCAACAGCCTCAGGTTGCCTTGGACGGGTAGAAATAGCCGCCCTCGCGGCCACGCCGGACGGTGATCAGCCGATAGTGGGTGAGGGCGCGGCTGAGGGCGGTGGTCGAGACGCCGGATCCCGCCAGGAGACCTTCGAGTCGACGCGGGGCGCTGCGCCCCGAAGCGCGCATGTCCTGAAACAATCGCAGCGCCAGGGGCACATAGGCGCGATGGTTCTTCTCGAACTCCTGCCAGCGTTTCATGTAGGGCAAATGGCTCAGGTAGCGCTTCACCAGCTGGTCTTTCAAGCCGCGGTACGTCTTGTATTCGATCCGGTTGCGGCCCTGGAGGTCGGAGATGATCGGCCTCAGCCGGTCCATCGTGGTTCGGCCTGCTCCGCGCCTCTTGGCCGGCATGCGCGGCTTGCGCGTCCCCAAGGCCAGCAGAAAGTCGACGGGCATGGCGTGAGCGATGCCGACCTCCAGCGAGACGTTGGGGTTGCCTCCGGTGACGTCGAAGATGCATCCTGCCGATTCGCGGATGAGATCGGTAATGTGTTCCAGCAGGTTGTCGGTGGAGGAGATCGAAGTCGAGTCAGCCAGCACCACGCGCAGCGGCGTCTCGGCCTCAAGCTCCAGCTTGAGCCGATCGTAGTTCTTGCGCAGGCTGCGCGTGAACGGACAACCGATGAAGACTTGCTCCGGCCGCGGCATGCGGGGTCTCCCTGATCCGGCCTCCACGACGACTCTACACGAGCCGGGAGGCGATGCCTA
>DASSGB010000117.1:0-3929 GCA_035693825.1 Anaerolineales bacterium | reverse complement strand
CGGGCAGCCGGCCTCAACATCATCCCGACAACGACCGGGGCGGCGCGAGCGCTGGCCAAGGTCATCCCTGATCTGGAGGGCAAGTTCGACGGCTTTTCCCTGCGCGTCCCGACGGCGACGGTGTCGGTGGTGGATTTCGTGGCCGAGGTCGAACAAGCCACGAGCCCGGAGGGCCTGAACGAAGCGTTCGAGGAAGCCGCCGGCGGACGAATGAACGGAATCCTGACGATCACTCACGAACCTCTCGTGTCTTCCGACTTCCGAGGCGACTCCCACTCGGCGATCATCGACGGCTTGTCGACCATGGTGATCGGTCAGAACCTGGTGAAGGTCATCGCCTGGTACGACAACGAATGGGGCTACGCCGTCCGCACCGCAGATCTGACGGCTAAGCTGGCGAAGTCCCTGTAGCTAAGAGTCCCATCGGCCGAAACGAGCATCTCCAAGCGCGCTGAGCCAAGTCGAAGCGCGCCGGCCGGAGCCTGAAACCCTCGGCACTCTGCGACTGCGCCTCCGCTTGGCAGGGGAGTGCTGCACGACGCTCAGGGTGCCCCGCGACTGCGAGGAATCCCATGTTCGCCAAAAAGACCGTGCGGGATGTCGACTGGAAGGGACAACGCGCGCTGGTGCGTGTGGACTTCAATGTCCCGCTCAAGGACGGCCGCGTCGCCGACGACATTCGCATCCGCGCGGCCGTCCCAACCATCGAGTATCTGATCGCCAACGGCGCTTCGGTCGTCTTGTGTTCACATCTGGGCCGGCCCAAGGGCGGGCCCGATCCGGCCTTCACGTTGCAGCCGGTGGCAGACCACCTGGCCGGACTTCTCTCTCGCCCCGTCGCCTTCGTGTCGAGCATGGTCGGCCCGGAGGCCGAGGCGAGAGCCGCGTCCCTCAAGCCGGGCGATATCCTGCTGCTGGAGAACACGCGCTTCGAGCCGGGGGAGACGAAGAACGATCCCGCGCTGGCGGCGCAACTGGCCAGGCTGGGCACGGTCTACGTGAACGACGCCTTCGGTTCGGCCCATCGCGCGCACGCCTCGACTGAGGGCGTGGCGCGCCATCTGCCGGCGGTGGCCGGCTTCCTGATGGAAAAGGAGCTGGTGTACCTGGGCAAGGTGATGGAATCGCCCGAGCATCCGTTCGTGGCGATCCTGGGCGGCGCCAAGATCTCGGACAAGATCGGCGTGGTGGAAAGTCTGCTGAGTCGAGCCGACAGGCTGCTGATCGGCGGCGGGATGGCCAACACCTTTCTGGCTGCCAGGGGCCTTTCCCTGGGTGACTCTCTGGTCGAGGCGGAGGTCCTGGACAAGGCGCGCGAGCTGATGAACCGCTCGGGCGGAAAGATGCTCCTGCCTACCGACGCCGCCATCGGCGACGCGTTTTCCGAAACGGCGGAGCGCCGGGTGGTTCCGGTGGATTCGGTGCCCGCAGGCTGGCGCATCCTCGATATCGGGCCCGAGACGGTCGCCGCCTTCCGCGGCGCCTTGGTGTCGGCGAAACTCGTCGTGTGGAACGGGCCCATGGGAGTGTTCGAGTTTCCGCCTTTCGCCGCAGGCACGCGGGCCATGGCGGAGGCTCTGGCCGAGAGCAAGGCCACAACGATCGTTGGCGGAGGCGACTCGGCTGCGGCGGTCGCGCAGGCCGGGCTAGAAAAGCGAATCACCCACGTCTCGACCGGCGGCGGAGCAACCCTGGAGCTGCTCGAGGGGAAGACGCTCCCGGGCGTCGCCGCGTTGCAGGATCGGTAGACGCGGTCCTGCATTCGTCACGATCCGAATGCCTGTAGGGGCGAAGCATGCCGTCTCGCACCGGCGATGACGCCGGGCTTCGCGGCACGAACGGTGCTTCGCCCCTACATTGATTCATGCCGCGCAGGGGCCGTAGCGGCACGCCGGCCGTTCGCCTGCGCCGCAACAAGCCCAGGCCATCTGGCCGTGCAGGAGAGGTAGGGGCACGCCACCGTTCGTGCCCCTAAAGGTTTGTCCGAGGGTCCGGCCGGTCTGGACGGGCGGCCCGCGCGACCATGGCCGACGGCCCTTGTATACCTCGTGGGGGCCGGATTCCGGCCTTCCGCCTTGCAGTTGCCTTTCAGTTTACGTGCTTCTCACACGCAATTGTTGTGAAGGCAATATCGGCTCGCTATAATGTTTCTGCGTTGAGGACAGGATCGGGTCGATGAGCTTCGCCATCGGCGAGAATGTTGGGCCGTACCGTATTCTGGAACAGCTTGGCCAGGGAGGCATGGCGACCGTCTTCAAGGCCTACCATGCCGCGCTCGACCGGTACGTCGCCATCAAAGTCCTCCATCCGGCTTTTCTGCAAGACCCCTCCTTTCAAGCTCGTTTTCAGCGCGAGGCGAAAGTCGTGGCCCGCCTGGAACACCCGGGGATCGTGCCCATCTACGATTTCGCCGGTGCCGAGGGACGCCCGTACCTGGTGATGAAGTACATCGAAGGCGAGACTCTCAAGGCGCGCCTGGCCCGCGCACCGCTCGCCCGAGACGAGGGTCTGAAGATCGTCGAAGCCGCCGGCGCAGCCCTGGCCTACGCCCACAAACACGGCGTGCTGCATCGGGACATCAAGCCTTCGAACATCCTCCTCACGCCCGACGGAGATATCTACCTTGCAGACTTCGGCCTTGCGCGCATAGCTCAGGCCGGCGAATCCACGCTCTCCAATGACATGATGTTGGGCACGCCCCAGTACATCTCGCCCGAACAGGCTCGCGGCGAACGCAGCCTGGACGAGGGGACCGACATCTACTCGTTCGGCGTCGTCATGTATGAAATGGTGGTCGGGCGAGTGCCCTTTAGCGCCGACACGCCGTTCTCGATCATTCACGATCACATCTACAAGCCGCTTCCGCTGCCTCGCTCGATCAATCCACGCGTTCCGGAGGCCGTGGAACGCGTGTTGCTCAAGGCGCTGGCCAAAGACCGCGCCGATCGCTTCGCCAGCGTCAACGAAATGGTGAATTCCTTCCGCCTGGCCGTGCAGGGGAAGGCGGTCGATGCGACGCTCGTGCTGGGGGCTCCATCCGAATCGCAATCACCGGTCACCGAACCCGGCCCGGCCGCCGCCTCTGAAGCGCAGTCGAGCGCCGCGTCCCCGCGTCGCAGAAGGCGGTGGATGTGGATCGCCGGCGGTGCCACGCTGGCATGCTTCTGTCTTTTCGCATTCCTGGCAGTGACCAACCCCGGCGAAGGTGATAACCCTGCGGCGACGCCTCCCGCCGTTGCCATCGGCACGCAGGCAGAGAAGGAAAGCCTGCCGGTCATCGAGGCGCGCTTTGGCGTGAATCGCAATCCCGAAGATCCGTTCGCGCACCTGAAGCTGGCCGAAGCCCTGAGAGATCAGGGCGCCCCACGGCTCGCGCTCGAGGAGTATTTGAGGACGACCGAGCTCTTTCTCTCCAAGGGAGACTATCTCGAGGCAGCCAACTCCGCCGCGCAAGCGATCGACATGGCGGGAGGGCCGGACAAGGCGCCGTCGCGCGTTCTGGACCTCGCCACTCAGGCAATGTTCCTGGCCGCCTCGGGCGAAGGGATTATCCCCCTTATTGACGATCTGTCCTCCCGCTACGCTGGATGGCCCCTTCTGCGAGTCTTGGCCGGCCGAGTGGCCACATCCGTGGGGGAACCCGATAAGGCACGCACATGGATCGACAGGGCCCTGGGCGACGACCCGGGCGACCTGCTGGCGAATGTCGTGTTGGCCGAATGGGAGCTGCGCTACGGAGACCGGGCCGCCGGCACCCGGCTCGTCGAAGATCTTCAGACCCGGCCTCGTCTCGAACCCTGGCTGGCGGAGCTCCTGGAGACGTTGGACGCAACGCCGTAGCCGGCCATCGGCCGTCAGCCATCAGGCGTCAGCTATCAGCTATCAGCTGTCAGCTGTCAGCTATCAGTCGTCAGTCGTCAAGCATTCTG
>DASSGB010000116.1:0-4946 GCA_035693825.1 Anaerolineales bacterium | reverse complement strand
GAATACTCTTCTTCCGCAACGAGGTAGGGGCGAAGCACGCTTCGCCCCTACGCGTCTTCCCGAGGGGAACTATCCCTGCGTCGCTTTCCGCGGTGATGCAGTCATTCAAGTCCGCCGCGACATGGGCAGCGAACCGGACCGGGCTGATGCCCATCGGAAGGCTGTGGCAGCGCGGCTTCTTCGAGCGGGTTATCCGAAACGAGGAGGAACTCGGGCGCCTTCAGTCCTACATCGAGGAGAATCCCCTTCGCTGGGCCGTCGACCGGGAAAACCCGGACATTTCCTAGGGGCGAACCATTCGTGCACTTTCGAATAGTGCGCCCAAGACCCCGCCACTTACGCCAGGTGCGGCTTGAGGAATTCGCCCGTGTGCGAGGCAACGACCTCGGCGATATGCTCCGGAGTGCCTTCGGCCACCAGGCGGCCGCCGGCCTCGCCGCCCTCCGGCCCGAGGTCGATCACCCAATCCGCCACCTTCACGATGTCGGGGTGATGCTCGATGATCAGCACCGTGCTCCCCTGATCGACGAGCGCCTGCAGGACGCTGATCAGGCGATACACGTCCGCGGCATGCAGGCCGACCGAAGGCTCGTCCAGCACGTACAACGTGCTGCCGTTGCCGCGCCGGGATAACTCGCGCGACAGCTTGACGCGCTGCGCCTCGCCCCCCGACAGCGTCGGCGCAGGCTGGCCGATCTTGATGTATCCCAGCCCCACGTCGTGGAGCGTCTCCAGCTTGCGGACGATGGCCGGAATGGCGCTGAAGAACATCAGCCCTTCTTCCACCGTCATGTCCAGCACATCGGCGATGTTCTTGCCCTTGAAGCGGACCTGCAGCGTCTCGCGATTGAAGCGCGACCCGTGGCACACCTCGCACTCGACGTAGACGTCGGGCAGGAACTGCATCTCGATCCGCAGCTGGCCCTGGCCCTCGCAGGCCTCGCATCGGCCGCCGCGCACGTTGAACGAAAACCGACCGGGCTTGAAACCGCGCACCTTCGACTCGGGCAGTTCGGCGAACAGGCTGCGGATGGCGTCGAACATGCCGGTGTACGTTCCGGGATTCGAGCGCGGCGTCCGGCCGATGGGGCTCTGATCGATGTTGATGACCTTCTCGACGTTTTCGACGCCCTTGATGGCCCGGTGCGCCCCCGGCTGCTCGCGGGCACCATGCAGAGCCCGGGCCAACGCCTTGTGCAACACCTCCACCATGAGCGTCGACTTGCCCGAGCCCGACACGCCGGTGATGCAGACGAACATGCCCAGCGGAATCCTGACCGTCAGATCCTTCAGGTTGTTCTCGCGGGCGCCGACGATCGTCAGAAACTTGCCGTTCCCAGGCCGCCGCTGCGCCGGAACCTCGATGCGCAACTTGCCCGCCAGGTACTGGCCCGTGAGCGACTTCCGATTCTTGGCGACCTCCTCGACCGTGCCCTCGGCCACCACGTAGCCGCCGGCCTCGCCGGCGCCCGGCCCGAGATCGATCAGCCAATCGGCGGCGCGGATGGTGGCCTCGTCGTGCTCGACGACGAGCACCGTGTTCCCCAGATCCCGCATCCCGACGAGCGTGCGGATCAGCCGGTCGTTGTCGCGAGGATGCAGACCGATCGACGGCTCGTCGAGGACGTACAGGACGCCCATCAGCCTCGAACCGATCTGCGTCGCCAGTCGAATGCGCTGGGCCTCGCCGCCGGAGAGGGTGCCCGCCGAACGATCGAGCGTCAGGTAATCCAGGCCAACATCGACCAGGAACTGGAGTCGCGAGCGGATCTCCTTGAGCACCCGGTCGGCGATCTTGCGTTGCCGCGAGGTCAGGGGCCCCTTGTCGCTCTGCAGCCGGCGGATCCAGGCCAGGCTGCGCACCACCGGCCAGGAGGTCACCTCGACGATGTTGGCGCCGTCCACCGTCACCGCCAGGGCCTCGGGCCGCAGGCGCTTGCCGCCGCACCGCGGGCACGGCCGCTCGGCCATGTATTCCTGAATCTTGGCCCGGATGTACTCCGATTGCGTTTCCTGGTAGCGCCGCTCGAGGTTGCCGATGATCCCCTCGTACGCGGCGCGGAAGGTCGCCTTGCGGCCGTCCCTGCCCACGTATCGGACGGGAATCTCTTCGCCGTCGGTGCCGTACAAAAGGAGCTTCAATTTGGCGGCTGAGAGCGACGAGACCGGGGCCTCCAGGTCGATCCGGTAGTGGTCGGCGACGGCCTCGACCATCTGCCAGTAGTAACCCTGCTTCTCGCGGCTCTGGTTGGACCACTCCAGGGCCACGACCGCGCCGTCGGCGATCGAAAGGCTGCGATCGGGAATGACGCGGTCCGGGTCGATCTCGAGTTTGATCCCCAGCCCCTGGCAATCCGGGCAGGCGCCGTGAGGCGTGTTGAACGAAAACGTCCGCGGTTCGATTTCGGCCAGGGTCGTCCCGTGTTCGGGGCATGCCAGGTGCTCGGAGAAGGGCAGGTCGTTGGCGGATTTCGATGAGTCGCCGTTCAGCTGCGAGACGATCATCCTTCCATCGCCGAGACGCAGCGCGGTCTCGATCGAGTCCGTCAGGCGGGATCGAAAGGCCTCGCCCTCATCGCCGCCGACATGCTCGATGACCAGCCGGTCGACGACGGCCTCGATGTTGTGGGCCTTGTAGCGGTCGAGCTCGGTCTCCTCCTCGACCCCTTGGACGACACCGTTGACACGCACGCGCACGAACCCGGCCCGGCGCACCTCCTCGAACACGGCCTGGTGAGTGCCCTTCCGGCCTCGAATCAGCGGCGCCAGAATGAGGATGCGCGAGCCGGAGGGAAGTTCCTCGACGGCTTCGACGATCTCCTGGGCTGACTGCTGGCGAACTTCGCGTCCGCAAATGGGGCAGTGGGGGATTCCGACGCGGGAGAACAGCAGGCGCAGGTGATCGTAGGCCTCGGTGACCGTACCCACGGTCGAGCGCGGGTTGTGAGAGACGCCTTTCTGGTCGATGGAAACGGCCGGGGAAAGCCCGTCGATGTGATCGACGTCGGGCTTGTCGAGTTGGCCCAGGAATTGGCGGGCGTAGGCCGACAGCGATTCGACATACCGGCGCTGGCCCTCGGCGAAGATCGTGTCGAACGCCAGGGAGGACTTGCCCGAGCCGGAAATCCCCGAGATCACGACCAACTTGTCGCGGGGGATGTCGAGGCTGATGTTCTTGAGGTTGTGCTGGCGGGCGCCAACAACGACGATCTTATCTTGCGGCATGGAGGAAGCGGCCCCGTGCAGGGAACGCGCGAACCTCCATTATAACAGGCGGGGGCCTCCGACCGTTTCCGGTCAGACGATATCAGCGTCCTCGTCCGTGGGCGTCGGGCCGGATACGGCCGCGCTCTGGTTGGCCAGGTGGAAGATCTCGGCGTACTCCGCATTTCGCCACGCGAAAACGGTCTCAGGGCTGAGCGGGCTGCCGCGGACCAGGAGCGTCGTTCGGACGAACAGCGCGTCCGGCGGAACGGGCGCGCCGCCGCGGCTGAGGACGAAGGCAGTAAGTGCATATCCGAGGCCGGCCAGGACGCCCAGCGCGGCCAATGCGCCCAGTCCGCTGCCTTGGAAAGAGACGAGATTGAGTGCCAGGGCGGCCACGACGAGAGTCAGCGCGACCAGCGCCGCCAGGAGATGCGCCTGAAGTCGCCCGCTGCCCTGGTCCGATGAGCGGGCCGCGGCCCGCTTTCGGCACGAAGCGCACAAGGGGATCCGGAACGTCGCCGGACGCCGACCGCCCAGGTTGGACGGGCGGGGGAGACTCCCTGCGACGGGCAAGCGAGCCGGGGCCGGCGTGCGCAGGCAGTGGGCGCAGGCGTTGATCGGGAATCGAATCTTCTCCCCGCGCAAGATGACGCGCGTCCTCACACCCTCCTTGTCCGGCTCGCCGGGGAGAATGGCGGGAGCAGGCGCCTCAGGAGTCACCGGACTTGCCGCGGTCTCCTGGATCGGCAAGGGTGGAGGCGCGGGCGGGCTCTCTTGGATGGGCAATGGTGGTGGAGCGGGAGGTGTCTCGTCGCGCAGACTTTCGGGCTCCCTGAGCCACTCTGGGAGCGCCTCCGACTCGGGTGCGAGCACGACGGCCGGGGGCGCGGCCCGCGGCGGCTCAGGCTCAGTGGGAATTGGAACTCCCGCGGACAAGGCTTCGTCCGAGCGCAGCCCGCGCGACAACCACGCCGGCTCGGGCTCCTTTTCGGTTACATCTGCTGGAATTTCCGGTTGCGACTCTGCTTCCGGTTGGAACGCCGGGACGGCCGGGGTTTCGACGGGGACGGGTCTTGGGCGCTCGGCCTCGGCCCTGCGTCCCACCGCCTCGAGCCATACCCACTGCTTGAGGGCGAAAGCTGCGGTATCAGGGTAATCCGGAGGGATCTTCCCGTACATGACGCGCTCGCCCGTGTCTTCGACGACGAACGCCGAACGGCAGTTTCCGCAACTGACAAAGTCTGGGAACCGGTCGACATGCTGGACCGAAAGAGCGCGCGCCGCACAAATGGGGCAGACCAGCCCCCGGATGAACCCCTCGTCAATGGTGAATGCCGGAGTACCCGTCACGGATGCCCCTTCGCCGTTCGGCCAGCGGCTCCAATCTATCACAAGGGTGGTCCACGGGCAACGGGACCACAGGACGCCCGCGCACCGGGGTCTTCATTCCTCCGCCTCGAGGCGAGTCTGTTGGGGGCCCGACCGACCACTCCCAAGACCGAAACGCCCGGGCCGCATTTCCGTTGAAAGGGTGAGGAGGTGAGCCTGCATCGAGGATATAGATCCGAGTTCCCTCAGCAAGGAATGACACAGGTGAGGAGGAAATTTGATGCGACGTGTACTGCGTAAGGCAATCCCTGTGCTGGTAATCGCGGCGATGCTTGCAGCGTTCACCGCCACAAGCGTGGCTGCGTCTGAAGGTGCGGTGACGCTCTATCGCGCGCGGCTGTCCGGAGCGG
>DASSGB010000115.1:0-9037 GCA_035693825.1 Anaerolineales bacterium | reverse complement strand
GGGCGCCGGAAGACTCGACCCATTTCCTCGTAGCGCACCCTGGCGAGCGGCGGGTACATCATCAGGATCAGCCCGACCGCGATCGGGATCGAAGTGGTTCCCACCTGCAGTCCGGCGATCCAATTCGCCGCTCCCGGCAGGAGGTAGCCGACTCCGATACCGACGACGATCGCCAGGAAGATCCACAGCGTCAGGTCACGATCGAGAGTCGAGAGCCGGCGCGCGGAAGAGGGAGACGAGGCTTCCACCTCAGGCGTTCTCCAGGGCGCTCGCCAGCCAGGAGATGACTTCCGGTTCCTGGGGGATGCGTCCGCTGCATACAACTTTCTCGTTGATCACCAGGCCCGGCGTCGAAAGGATCGGATACTCCATGATCTCAACGTAGTCGGTCACCTTGACGAATTCCGCCTCCAAACCCAGGTTGGAGGCTGCGCGGCGGGCGGTTTCCTCCACCTTCTTGCAGTTCGGGCATCCGGGTCCAAGAATCTTGACGGTCAACATGGGATCAGATCCTCGTTTTCTGCGTTTCGGCCACGCCAATCCACTTGCGCAGCATGTCCCTGGAGGGGACCGAGCCGGAATGGACCAACCGGCCGTCGATCACCAGACCGGGAATGGCCTCGGCCGGCATGTATTTGCGTATGGCCTTCTCATCGCTGACGCGATCGATCGTGACATCCGTTCGGCGGGACTCGACGAGCATCTCCTGCAGAAGTGCATCCAGTGTGATGCAGCCATAGCAGCCGGTTCCCAACACGCTGATGTGCATGGCTCCCTCCATGGTGCTGGCGCGGGGCCTAAGCCGGCGCTTCCTGCCGAAACTGCCTGCGGTCCACGAGGTACAGGCTGGCCGCCAGCAGCCCCAGGAACAGCACCAGATAGAACAAGACGAGTCCGAGGCTCGCCTGGTCGACCCACGCGCCGTAGATCAGGCCGGCGGCGGTGCTGAACAGCGCAACGAAAGCCACATACGTCCAGGCCTTGGCTCGACCGATGATGGCCGTCACCAGCAGGATGCTCTGCAGGCTGAGCTCCGGGTCGGCCATCAGGTACGCCAGCAGCGGGCCGCGGTGCATGCCCAGCCCCAGGAACATGTTGGCGATGGGCACCTCGACCAGCGTCGGGAAATACATGAAGACGCCGAAAGCCACGCCGGCCAGATTCCCCAGAAGCGAATTCCGCCCGGCGAGAGACTCGATCCACTCCGGTCGAATGAGTTCACGCAGAATCCCTACGACGAAGACTCCCACCACCAACAGCGGAAAGATCTGCTTCACAAAACGCCACGACTCCCACAGCCAGTCGCGGACTTCGTGGCGAGTCAGTTGGGATCGGGAAAGCCATACCAGAGCGACCAGCCCCAGCACGACGGCGAAGAACTTGCCGGGGAACAGGACCGTCAATCCGCCCTCGGTCGGTTGCATGCCCACGGCCGCGATCACCAGAGTCAGCCCGATGAGACCGAGGCCGGCGACCGTCCAGCGGTTGAATCCTTCCAGCACGCCTTCGAAGCCTCGCCACGCCGCCAGCCCGATCAACGCCAGGAGGCCGATGAGGACCACTCCCTGGACCGAGACGCCCTCCTCCCCGCGGCCGGCGTCGAACGGAACGAGGCGCAGGAGGGCCTGCGCAAGGTTGTCCACACCGCCGATGGGAAGCGTCACCCGGGCGTAGACATCCGTCAGCAGCCCTATCTTGAGTGTCCCGGCCAGGAGCAGCGTGACCATGACCAAGAGGAAGATCACCGCCCCGCGACGGACGGCGGCTCGCGCGGCAAAGGGGTCATCGGTTTGACGATCGTGCTCGGCATCGGAGCGGCGGAAAAGCAGGGCCATGATCATGCCGATGCCGACGCCGAAGGACAGCGAAAGAAACAGGCGGGCGAATGCCAGGTCGGGGCCGATGGCCACCCCGGTGTAGGCCAGGGCCAGGATGTTGGCGGCCGGCGCGAAGAAGAGAAACGTAACGGCCGGGCCGATACCGGCGCCCTTCTTGTAGATCCCGGCGAAGAGCGGGACGATCGTGCAGGAACAGACGGCCAGCACCGATCCGGCCAGCGCCGCCGCCGGGTAGGAGATGTAGCGCGGAGCGTTCCGGCCGAGAAATCGTGTTACGGATTCCTTCGGCACGAGGGCCGACAGTCCTCCAGCGATGAAGAAGGCCGGCACCAGGCAGAGCAACACGTGCGCCGCCAAGTAGGCGGCCAGGTTGCCGAGACCCGATTGCAGGAGCGTCAGCCAGCCGGGCCAGTTCACTTCGCGCCGCGCCGCGAGAGTCGAGGAGCGGTCTTGACCGCGTCCCGTCGAGCTTCTCGCTCCCCGGGAGAAGAGGCAGATGCCTCACAACGCGGGCATGGGCATGCCGCCCGACGGCGGTGCCGGCCCGACGGGCGCCTGACGGTCGCGGGGGCCTTCCCGGCTGCCGGGACGAGAGACAGGATCGAAGGGATCCAGTCCGCGGCCAGGGCATAGAAGACGTTCAATCCAACGCGATGATCGGTGACCAGGCCGGCCGCGCGGAGCCTGGCCAGGTGCTGCGAGAGATAGGCCTGTCGCAGGCCCATGCGGTGCTCGAGGTGGCACACGCACGCCTCGCCGTCCTGCATCAAGGCCTGGATGATCTGCAAGCGAACGGGGTGCCCGAGGGCTTTGAACACCCGGGCCGGCTGGTCGAGGGGCGTCACACGGGAGTATTCCATATTCGGTTTTTAGAATATGTCGCCGGCTGGGCTTCGGGCAGTGATAAAGGTCATCCGGCAGACGTGCCAACAAGCGCAGGGCGGCACGAGGCGAAAAAGGCACCGGGGCACCATGTCCTGGCGCCCCGGTGCCTTGTTGCCTTGGCCCCGGCCGAGGATCTGCAATGGGGACCAGGTCAGGCAGTGACTCCCAACCTCGGCACGAACCGGCCGGTGCGCGCCTTGTACGACCGATAGGCTTCGCCGTACTCCTCTTCGAGAACGGCTTCTTCCTTGTCGACTCGGGTGGCGATGGTCACCAGGAAACCTGCGAGCAGAAACCCGCCGACGAAGTGGTTGGCCGTGAGCAGCAGGATCCCCGTGAGGAACAGAAACAGAACCGTGTACATCGGATGCCGCACCCAGCGATACGGCCCGTGCGTCACGAGGTGTCCCCGTTCGCGCACGCCCAGGATGGTATTGAAATTCGCCCCCAAGGCCTGCTGGACCCAGATCAACAAGCCGAAGGACACCCCCATCATCGCCGCCCCCGCCCAGCGGATCGAGGACGGCAGACCGATCGCCGCCCACTCGAGAAAATCCGGCTGGATCATGTAGGCCGCGAGGACGATCATCATCGGGATGGCAACCGCGATCCGCAGAATGACGCTGAGCCGAGTGTCGCGCGAATTCATCCGCCCTCCCTCGGCCCTCGCCCGACGGTGGTAGTACATCCGCACCACCATGAAGGATAGGAACCCGATCACGAACAGGATATGGAAGATCGAAGTGTTCACCGTTGTCTGCCGGCATCCGGCTTCGGGCCGAATGCCCCTCCTTTGGGATAGAGAATCTTTAGAACTTCACCAGCAGCGCCGTTGCGTACATGATCGCCAGACCCAGGGCGAACCCGCCCACGTTGGCCCAGGTGGCGGCTGAGGTTCCGTCGGCCTTTGCATAGCCGACAAGCAGGCGCCCGACTTCGACGATCACCTGCCAGATCGCCCCGGCGCCGATCCCCAGGAACAGCGCTGCGAGGATGGGGCTGAAGGCGAAACCGCCGATCCACGTCCCCAGGATGGCAGGTGCCCCCGCCAGCAGGGCAAGCGCAACAAAGGTCCCGAATTTCGGCGCGGGCGCGGCTTCCTGGTTGCCACCCACGGGCGTCAGCGGAGCGGCGATGCCGACGCCTTCGGTGATGTTGTGCAGGGTGAACCCGAGCACCAGGAACGAGCCCAGCGCAGCTTTCCCCAGGGCGAAGGCGGCGCCGATGGCCATACCCTCGCCCAGGTTATGCAAACCGATGCCCAGGGCGATCATCACCGCCAGAACCACTCCGCGCGGCGCCCCCTCCTCCCCGCGCCGCGGGGCCACGGCCAGCAGCACCAGCCAGGTCAGCAGCGCAGCGAACAGAACCAGCGCCACTCCCTGGAAGACTCCCGGAAGTTCGGCGGCGACCTCCAGCCCCTCCAGGATCGTATCCACCAGCAGGAAGACCAGGAGCCCCAGGGTAAGCGCCAGGACGGCGCCCAGGCCTTTCCGCCCGAGTCGCCGCATCGCCGGATACCACATCAGACCCAGCGCCACCGGCACGATGCCGACGTAGACACCCACCAGCCCGTAACGAACGAATTCATTCCATCCAGGCCTCGGCGTTTCGACCGCCAGCGGCACTTCGGCGTCGAAGGTCAGGCCGGTTGAAGTCACCAGGCGAATGACATTGGGTTCGGCCTCGACCCATGGGTACTCGATCAGCACGGTCGCCCGGCCCAGGCGCGGGATGGTGGGCCAGGGATCGATCGAAAAGTTCCAGTAGGCGTCGTCGACCATCACTTGAGCCACCGTCACCGGATCCGGCCCACCGTTGACAAGAGACAGCTCGAAACCCTGAGGCGTGACCCGCACGCGTTCTACGGTGAGCGACTCGATGGGAGGCAGATGCGCTTTGAAAGGCGCCAGCGGATCGCCGAAAGCGAACAGCGCCAGCATCAAGCCCAGGGCGGCCAGAGGCAGCAGCGCCGAGAGCCAGAAGGGGATCGTTCGAGGCCGCAGAGAAGAGGTGGTCATCCCTGCACCTCCATTGGTGAGTGGAAGGCAGGTGCAGGGATCATCCCTGCACCTCCATTGGCGAATGGAAGGTAGGTGCAGGGATCATCCCTGCACCCCCGTTTGGGAGTGAAAGATGTGTGTGGGGATCATGATTCCCTCGCGTCGAAGAAGCCGATCCATCCCAGCTCGGCGAATTCGCTTTGATGGGCGTGGAACATGAACTGTCCGGGCTGATCCAGGGTGAATTCCAGAACATGGCGCTCCCCCTGGCCCATGGTGACGGTGTCGGTGAACTCGAACGTGTCGAGCTGCGTGCCTGTTCGATACAGCCGGTACATCGAGGCGTGCAGGTGAAACGAGTTGATGGGGTCGAACTCGGTAAGGTTGACCAGGTAGACGCGGATCGGCTCGCCCACCCGCACCGGGATGGGGTGCTTCAAGTAATGGAAGCCGACCGTGTTGACGGCGTAAACCTCGTTCTCGCCGTCGAAGTTGGTGTCGAAAGCGTTCATGACCATGACCATTTCTTTGGCCGGCGGCCGCCCGCCGGGCGGGTCGATGATGAAGGCTCCGTACAGACCTTTGTGGATGTGCCGCTTGAGCGGCATGACATGGCAGTGATAGAGATGCAGGCCGAAAGGCTGCGCCTCGAATTCATAGGTGAAACGTTCGCCGGGCTGCACCATCGGTTCGACGCCGTCCATCTGCGGCGGGTGGAAACCATGAAAGTGAATCGTATGCGGCATGGGCGAGGCGTTGAGGAAATGAAAGCGCAGCAGGTCGCCGGCCGAGCAGCGAAAGGTCGGCCCGGGCACCTGGCCGTTGAAGGTCCAGGCGGGAAACCAGATTCCCGGGGCGACTTCGATGTCTTTGTTCTGGGCGATGACGTCCCACTCGCGCACCGTCCGGCCGCCTTCGGTGCTGAGGGTGCCCGTGTCGAAAGACTCGAGGAATTTGGAGGGGTCGAATAGGCTGAGGTCGACGTCGCCCACCGGTCCGCTGCCGTCGCCGTGGCCCTCGTGAGGCGTGGGCGTGAGCGGAGGCGGCTGCGCGGCCGGCAGGCCGCGGGCGGCGGCGCCGGCGGCGGCCGCCAGTCCGCCGGTCAGCAGGCCGGCCTTGAGGAAATCGCGTCGGTTGAGGGTGGATGAACGTGGCATGGATGCTCCCTAGCCTTGAGATTCGATCCGGACGAAAACATCGTCGGTGATGCGGCGACCGAGGGCGTAGATTTCCTGACTGCCGTCGGGCTGGACGTGGATCGGCCCATCGAACGGGCTGCGAGCCGTGACCAGCAGCCGCTGGTGGGGCTTGAGTCCCAGTCGGCCGAGGTATTGCAGCAATTCCGGATCGCGATCGGAGACGCGCGACACACGGGCTCGTTGGCCCACAGCGACGTCGGTCAGGCGGACATCGTCGGGCCGCTCCAGCCGGCCGCCGCGCGCCGGGATGGGCTCCCCGTGCGGATCGGAATCGGGATGACCCAAGAAGGCCGCGATGCGATCCTCGAACGCCTCCGAGATGACATGCTCCAGGTGATCGGCTTCGTGATGGACCTCATCCCAGCCGTAGCCCAGAGCCGTCACCAGGTAGGCCTCCACCAGGCGATGATGCCGGATGACTTCCAGCGCGGCTCGCTTCCCGGCAGGGTTCAAGCGCACCCCGTGATAGCGGGCGTGGCGCACAAGGCGCTCGGGCGCTTCGGCCAGCTTCCGAAGCATGCCGCTGACCGAGGCCTGGGAGACTCCCAGGCGCTCTGCCAGGGCGGCCGTGTTCACCGCGGCACCCGTCTCCACCTCGATCTCGTAGATCGCCCGCAGGTAGTCTTCGACAGCAGCTGTCAGTCTAGGCATAACGTAACTCAAAATTAGGCAAACCTAACTTCAGGGGCCAATGATACCAACAGGGGACACCCCTTGTCAAGGGAGTTGGCTGGGGGATTGGGATGCCCGGTTTGGGGGGCAAAGCGGGGTCGGATCTAGCAGGAGGTCCTTTTCGCCCGGAAGTGCATCCCCAGGAGCGCCCCGCCCAGAGCCGCCAGGCTGACCAGCTGGGCTGACCGGAGGCTTCCGAAAACCAGCACGCTGTCCCCTCGAAAGGCCTCCAGCACCAGAACCCACGCGGCGGTCCAGCTCATCCACGCCAGGAAGAGGAACCCGGCGAAAAGTGAGACGTTGGCGAAACGCAGGGCCAGCGCGAGGCCGCCCAGGGCAGCCAGCAGCTCGTAGAATTGCGAAGGGTGCCTGCGAGCCCCCCACAATTCGATCGCCCAGGGCACGTCACTCGCTGCTCCGAAAGCGTCGCCGCTCGCCACATGAGCGACGGCGATGGCCACCCCCACAACGGCCAGGCCGGGTGTGAGTCCATCCATGCTCGGCCAAAGGCTCAAGCCGCGGCGGCGGCCGTAGACCAGGGCGGCAACCAGCGCCGCCAGGCCTCCGGCCGCCGGATCGAGGGCGACCGGTTGCAGGGACAACAAGCCCAGCGGGCTTTCCACATACAGGTTGAGATTGCGAGCGGCAAACCCAAGGCGCGCTCCGAGCACCCCGGCCACCAGGCCCAGGAAGATGAGGTTTCCCAACGACCCGTCATTCTCGCCTCGCGCCCTCGCTTGACGGTCGATCACCAGGGTGGCGAACCAGACTCCCGCCAGGATCACCAGGCCGGGCAGCTGGACGGCCAGGGGTCCGATCTGAATCACGGGCAACATCAGGATGATTCTCCCAGCAGCTCCGATAGGATCGACCGCAGGTGGGCTTCGGCCAGCGGGCCGCCAATCACGACCTCGAGGATCGTTCCCTCCCGATCGATAAAGAAGGTGGTCGGAAACGCTCGAATCTGATACAGGCGTTGGACCACGCCGGTGGGATCCAACCCGATGGGGAACGTCAGACCCAACTCGTCGACAAATGTCCCCACCGCGGACACGCTGTCCTGAGACGTGGCATTCAATCCGACGATCTCGAGTCCCTCGGGGGCGTGCTCCCGGTAGGCGGCTTCGAGAGCGGGCATCTCAGCTCTGCACGGAGGGCACCAGGTCGCCCAGAAGTTCACCACCACCGGCCGACCGCGAAGGTCCGAGAGAGTCAGGACATCGCCTTCGAGGGTCTCGACATGGAAGTCCGGGGCAAGGAAACCCGCGCCGGGGCTCGGAATGCGGCCGCCAGTCACGGTGGACGCGGGCACGGCCGAGGCCGCCGTCCATGCGCCTCCGGCCAATAGAACGACGGCCGTGATCGGAAACCATCGATCTCGGCGCGCCATCCACGACCTCCAGCGGCGCGCGCTCCCTTCGCCCGGCGTCGGCGGCAGCGAACTCACACCACTTCCGCCTCGGCCGTGTCCGGGCCCAGCCAGGCCGCCAGACGATGGCGGTTCGCGGCGACGGCGCTGGCCAGCACGGTCGCCAGCGGGACGGCCGCCATCAATCCCAGCGAACCGACGAGCGTCCGGACGATCTCCTCGGCGATGACTTCACGGTTGACGATCGCCAGCGCCGGCTCCTGAAAGACGGAGAATAACAGCAGCAGCGGCAGCGAGGCCCCGACGTAGGCCAGCAGGAGCGTGTTGACCGTGGCCGCGATGTGATCTTGCCCGATAACCATCGCCCGCCGGTAGAGACTCGCCAGACTCAGGCCGGGATTGGCACGGCGCAGCTCGAACACGGCCGAAACCTGATTGATGGTCAGGTCGTCCAGTACGCCCAGCGCGCCGACCAGGATCCCGGCCAGGAGCAGCCCGCGCACATTCAGCTCGCGCCCTGCGAGCTGCGTCAGAAACAATGCCTCCTCGCTTCCGTAACCGGTCAGCCGCACCGATGTGACGCTGAGCGAAGCCAGGGCGCCGGTGATCAGCAGCGCTCCCAACGTCGCCACCACCGCGGTGTGGCTTTTCAACGTCCAGCCGTGGATGAGATAGAAAGTCGCCGTCAGGAGTGCGAAGGATCCGACGATGCCGATGAGCACCGGATCCGCGCCCGCCAGAATCTGCGGCAGGATGAAGCCCAGGATCAGAAGCAGGCTGACCGCCATGCCTGCCAGCGCCCGCAGCCCTTTGCCTCGGCTGACGACAACGATCAAGACGGCGAACGCGGCCGCCCACCAGCCTATCGCTCCCGTGCGCACGAAGTCGGCGAAGTACACCTGCACTTCTCCGTCCGGGGAGGCGGTTGCGGTAACCATGATTCTGTCTCCCGCCTCGAGGCGGGTGCCCTGCGGCCGTATCTGTCGCAGGCCATAGTCGATCGTGAACACGCTCCCGACGTACTCGCCACTCAATAACTCCACCCGGAACACCTGGTAGGGCTGCGGCCCT
>DASSGB010000114.1:0-4406 GCA_035693825.1 Anaerolineales bacterium | reverse complement strand
AGATCTTTACCCTGGTGGGCGTTTATGAGGCGGTTCACTTCCGGACAATCGAGCGTCACCGTGCCCTCGACCCCGCGGAAACCTACGCTCACCAGGTCGTGGTTCTTCAGTATCCAATCGGGCGGCGTCCCGCCAAAAAGGTTCGATTCGCCGGGTCCGCCTCCCAGCCAGAATATCGGTTCTGCGGGGTTTGCCCCGCTGGCAGGGAAGCGCACCACGGGCAGGGCAATGAGGCGCGAGTCGGCTTTGTCCCAGTTTTCCGGCACGACCAGTGTGCCGCACTCGGCAGCCGACTTCGCCTTGCTGCCCGGAGGTGGGTATTCGCAGTCTTTCAAGTCGATCAGTTCGCCGGCTTGCGCGCCCTCGGGAACTGTCAGGGGAGCGGTCTCCTTGGCGCCACAACCACTGAGCAGCAACGCGGCAAGAACCGCGAGGGCGATCAAGAGCTGGCTTGTCTTCATGGTGCATGTCTCCTGGTTGGCTATCGCTGGCGGGGATGCACGACATCCCCGCCAGCCTTTGAGATCTCCGGACGACTAGAACCGCCAGCCCAGCAGGTTCCAGTAGTTCAGGAACCAGACAAAAGCGACCGCGGCGACCGTCACCAGCGTGTAGTACGCTCGGGAGGCGATGCCCCAGTAGCCGTTCTTCCATGCCAGCGCGGTGTAGCCCAGCGCGCCGATGGTCAGCACGGCAGACAAGACCCCAAGGCCCAGCACGAATTGAGCGGCCATGGAGACGCCGAACATCGGCCTCGGGTTGACCCACAGGCGAGAGCCAATCACGAACAGCACGTTCAGAACACAGATCCCTAGGATGAGCCAGTGCGCCGCGCGGGCGCCGCGAGGTTCGGCGCTCGGGTCGCGGCGATGGCGACGGTTGCGGATCGCGCCGACGGAGGCCGCTGCGATCATGGACAGGAAGATCAAGATGCAGCCCCCGAGCAGCGCCATGTTGAAACTGGGCGTTTCGTACCAGGCTAGCCTTTCAAAGGTGTACATGGGCGCGAGGTCGGAAAACAGATGGGTGATGCGCCCCTTGTCGTCCTCGCGAAAGGCGATGCTGAAGTTGGCGTCTACCTGGCGGAAGTAGAGCGGCCCCACCTCGGCGAAGCCCCACTCGCCCCATGGCGTCGTCCAGAGCAGCGTGCCATCGCCGGGATCGCTGACCTTCACGACGCCCCCGCCGAAGAACTCCAAGAACTTTTCGAACGTCGTGTAGGCCATTCGGGTCAGCCGATAGCTGCCCTCGAACCGCCCTGCCCGCTCCTCGAAATCCGCCGGAGGGTGGATCGGCTCGACTGCGGGAGCGGGGTAGTAGTGGTCGAAAAAGGCCCTCTGGAAGCCGAGATGCTGCAATTCCAGCCCCCCTGCCGTTTCGCTGTTGTAGGCGACAAAGACGCCCAGGCTCTGCTCGGGGATGAGCAACAGCAGAGTCCTGAAACCCAGGGTTTCACCGTTGTGCCCGAGCGTCCGCTGGCCGTTGTCCGTGAATTCGAACAATCCGTACGCGGTACCGAGCAGGCGGGGGTCGGGCGCGTACAAGGTGCCGTGCATCTGTGGCGCCGTACCTTCCTCCAGGATGCGGACCTCGCCGAGGTTGGCATCGCGGTAGCGGCCATCCTGCAAGTGCGCGATCATGAAGCGGGCCATGTCCGTGATGCTGCTGGCATGTCCGCCGGCCGGCACCATGGCCAACTGGCCCGAGTAGTCCGCTTCATCAGGGACTGCCTCGAAAGCCCCGTCAACGTAGAAATAACCCACGGATCCCTGTGCGCGCGGATCCGCCGGCATCCCCCCTGAGGCCGATGAATGCACCATGCCCAATGGGTTGAGGATTTCCTCCTGCACGTATTGGCCGTAAGGCCGGCCGGAGGCGTGCTCCACGATGTACCCTGCCAATTCTGCGCCGTAGTTCGAATAGGCAGCCGAATCGCCGGGGGGACGGACGCGTGCCGGCATATGCGTGGACAGCCATTCCACCGGCGGAAGGATCTCACTGGGATCCATCGTGAACGTCTCGTACCACGACTCTTCGAATCCGGCCGTATGCGTCAGCAGGTGCTTGAGGGTGATCGGCTGCGGGTAGGTATCGGGGATGCGAAAGTCGAGGTAGGTGTTGATGTCCGCGTTCAGGTCGAGCTTTCCCTGCTCAACGAGCTGCATGACCGCAGTCCAGGTGAACAGCTTGCCGCTCGATCCAATGCGAAAGACGGTGAGCTCGGGATCGACAGGGATACCCTTCTCGATGTCGGCGAAGCCATAGCCCTTGGCCACCAACACTTCCCCGTTCCTTACGACGGCGACGGCGGCTCCTGGGATGTGGTTCTCTTCTATCTGCCTTGCCAACAGCTCATCCAGGAAGGCCTCTAGCTCAGCCGGATCGGTCGGCCCCTGTGCTTGGGATGATGCAGCGGGTAGAACCTCGCCCGACATGCCCTCGCTATCTTGGGCAATCGCCGGGCCGGGCGCCGAAAGCAGGATCCCGAGAAGCACCATCGTCGTCAGCGTGAAGGTCATGGACTTCTTCATTCGGCTCTCGCTCTCTGGGCGCCGACGGATTCGACGCGCCACCCATACAACCCCTGAGAGGATCAATCCAAGCGGAAGGATCATGGCCGCGACCAGCAGTTTCGCGATCACGGTCAGACTCAATGTCGGCTTGAAGTACAGCGGCTGGTACACATACCCAGAATCGTCGCCCGTCCCGGTATCGAAGTAGCTGGTGATCAATCGTTCGAAGGCCTCCGGCTGCAGCGTGAACACATCGTCGGTATGGCTGAATTCCGGCAGCAGGACGAGCTGCGCATTCTGAAAGTAGGGTTGGGCCTCGTCCAGGGCGGCCGCCGGCGTGGAGAAATCCACGGTCCCATTGACCAGCAGCATCTCCACGTCGGTCTCCTGCAGCTCGCGCAGCTCCTTCGGGATGAGTTCGATCGGCCATTCCACCGCCATCGGCCAGACCCATTCGGACAACGGCGCGCCCATGATCGAATTCCCCAGGCTGACGCTCTCGATCCCCTCGTACCTGTCCACGTCGGCCGAGCCCCCCTTGCTCAACTGATCGCCCAGTACCGCCTGGCCCGCGGGCACCAGTTGCGCCATGAGGTTCAACATCGCCAACCCGGACGGGTCACCTTCGCCGGCGGCGAGATAGGCATCGATGGCCAGCGGCATCTTCGAGTTGAAGAAGAACAGCATCTGGGTTCCGAAGCGGACCGTATCCGGGTCGATCCCGAAGAACAGCCAGCGCCCCGGCATGTTGTGATTGACGTCGTACATGGTCTGGGCGAGGTCGCTTGTCCGGGCGCTGCACGTCGCGTCCAGGGCGCACAAGTTACGGACATGCCCGATGATCTTGTCCAGGTCCACCGGGTCCCAGATGAAGCGGCCGGGGGTGTTGACGCCGATCAAGACGAGCCGGTGCAGGCTGTCCGGATGCACGTAGGCGTAGATCTGGGCTACGCGGGTGCCATAGCTCTCGCTGAGCAGGTTGATCCGGTCATAGCCCAATGCTTCGCGGGCGGCTTCCAGGTCTTCGACCACGCCGGGGATCGTGTAGCCCGAAAGGTCAATCCCGGCTGCCTGGTGTCTTGCGGCGCACTCTCGGACAGCAGCCGCCGACTCGCTGCGTGCCTGCTGGCTGAAGAGGTCCCTGCCCATGTGGGCTGCATACGGGCGGTTCGCTTCGGGGCACGAGAGCACAACCGTTCCTTCCACCCCCCGATAGCCCACCATCACCACATCATGGTCTTCGAGAAGCCAATCGGGCGGCGCCCAGGCGATGTTGGGTCCTCCGGGACCGCCGCGCAGATTGAAGACCGGCTCCTCGGGATTTGGCCCGGTGGCAGGGATGCGCACCACGGGCACGGCGATCAGGCGCGAGTCGGCCCGGTCCCAGTTTTCCCGGACGACGAGTGTCCCGCACTCCGCTTCCCGGTACGCCTTGCCGCCCGCAGGCTGGAATTCGCATCCATGGACCCCGGTCAGTTCGCCAGCCTGCGCGCCCTCCGGGACCGACAGAGCTTCGGGAGCCTTGGACCTGCAGCCGGCAAGCAGAAGTCCTGCAGATAGAACCAGGACGATCTCTCGGCGACCGATCTTCATTGGTCGTTTCTCCTTCCGCAGCAGCCCGAACAACCCGGGGCGACTCTCGTGCGACCCATGACGCATCGGCTGCCTCGTTGCCCTCTACTCGGCCTCGACAACTTCCAGTTCCACCTGGCCGATGCCGGTGTCCAGGGATACATGCAACGTCACCTCGGAGACGCCAAAGGCGGCGTTGGTGTAGGTGCTGCCGTCGCTTGTCAGTCCCGAGGTCCGGATCGCGGTCGGCCCGGCATTCACCTCAACGTGGACGCCGACGTCGCTGGGCAGAAGCACCTTGATGTCCGCCGCCCCGACATC
>DASSGB010000113.1:0-19987 GCA_035693825.1 Anaerolineales bacterium | reverse complement strand
CCGCGGGCCGGCCCACAAACCCGTTTGCGTGTTGCCGGATCGATGCCTGGAACTGCGCCGCGACCATGTCCCCCAGTTCGTAGTTGTGATAGTAGACCGGGTGAAGAGCCACGTGGATCTTCGCCGCCCAATCCGGCGCTTGCCGACCATCCGGTCGACGAAGCAACTGATAACGCTCCGCCAGGTCCCACCACAGGCTGTCGAGGTCGGCTTCGGGATTTCCGTACAGCCCGCGCTCGAAGTGAGTCATGACCAGACACCAGCGAGCGAAGACCAGCCGGGTGGCGCGGTTCTGGTCATGGGCAGCCTGCGCCACATGCGCCGCCTCGTTCGACGGCACGCCCAGAATCTTGGTCAGCCACTCCTTGTCCATGGTCACCGACCCCATCAGGATGGCGACGGCTTCCGTGGAGAGGAGGTGCGGCGGAGTTCGAAGCAGCCACGGCAGGTCGTCATCGAGATATTGCTCATAGACCGCGTGTCCGAGCTCGTGATGCAGCGTGCTGTGCCAGCGGCGGTTGCGTTCAAGATTGTTCAGGGTGCGAATGTCGCCCTGGCGGTCGATGTGGGTGCAGAAGGCGTGCTGGTTCTTTCCCTCGCGGGCATAGAGATCGGAGCGGGCCAGGATGGGGCGGACGTCCATCCCCAGGCCGTCGTACGTGGCCGTCGCCAGGGTCGTCGGGTCGTGGGCGGAAAACAATGTGTCGAAATCGATCTCCCCGAGCTGATCCGGCTCCTGGAAGAAGCGATTGCTGTAGTGCCACGGCCGGAGGTCCCCGGGCTGCACGCCGAAGCGATCGGCGCGCAACTGGTCGATGCGGCTCTTGACCTGCTCGAAGGGCCGTCGGGATTGGCGGTCCAGGTCGTCGAAGATCGCCAGGAGCTGGCTCTCATCGATCTCGCTGAGGGTCAGGGAGCGGTGGAAGTGATCTCGGAATCCGTGAGCCTGCGCCGCCTGATTGCGCAATCGAGCCAGCTTGCGGACGCGGTCGGCGACTTCCGCCCCCACCTGTTTGCTGCCCTCCCACACGCGCCGCGCCTCACCGCCATCGGAGGTCGTGGCGAGGATTTCGTCGATCCGATTGTCGCTGAGGCTCTGGCCGTCGACGATCGCCCGGAAGTTGAAGTAGCGCTGGCGGATTTCGCCCTCGACGCGTGCGATCTGTTCGAGAGTCGCTTGATCCTGCTGGTTCATTCCGGCGGTGAGGTAAATCAACCGGATTTGCCGGGCGAGCAGAGGCTCCACGCCGTTGGCGGACGCCGACAGCTCTTTCGCCGTCTGATATCGCTTGGGATCGGCCCAGAACCGCATGTAGGCCGTCTGGGCTTTCTCCTGAGCCTGGATGGCCTCCGGCGTGCCCAGGGAAGCCGCATTCCATTCGGCCAGGTTGTAGGCTTTCTCTAGAGGCGCGGCGAGGCGAGTCGTTTCTTCAATGAAGGAGACCAGGCTGGAGGTCATGGCGATGCTCTCGAGGGAATGCGGCGAAGTATACCCTTCGTCCGCCGCTCCAGGCGAAAGGCTTACAATCGCCAGACCAGCATGTCACTGACCCTCGACGACCACGATCGGGCGCTGCTCGATGGAGAAGCCGGCCCGGCGTCGCAGCAGGCCATGCGCATTCTGACGCGCATGGGCGAGCTGTTCGGTGCCGAGTCGATGATCGACATCTCGCGCGCTCACATCGACAGTTCCATCTACCTTGGCCTCGCCGGCCTCGAATTCGCCGAGAGGCTGGCCGACCAGGGGGCGAAGGTTGCCGTGCCCACCACGCTCAATGTCAGCGGCTTGGACGAGCACGGCTGGCAGGCATGGTCCGTGCCGCCGGACTGGGCCGAGAATGCGCGTCGGCAGATGGCGGCCTACGTGCGAATGGGCTGCCTGCCGACGTGGACCTGCGCGCCGTATCAGACCGAACACGCACCTTCCTTCGGGGAACAGATTGCGTGGGGCGAATCGAATGCCATCGTCTACGCCAACTCCGTGCTTGGAGCCCGGACGGAGCGCTACCCCGACTTTCTCGACACCTGCGCCGCCCTCACCGGCCGGGTGCCGGCCTACGGGTTGCACCTCGAAGCGAACAGAGCCGGCGAGATCTTGTTTCCGTTGACCGGCCTCCCCGAGCCGCTCCAGCACGAGGACGCCTTGTATCCCGTGTTGGGATTCTTCATCGGCGGCGCGGCCGGTGATCGTGTGCCCGTGATCGACGGTATGGAAACGCGCCCGACCGACGACCAGCTCAAGGCCCTGGGCGCGGCCGCGGCTTCGTCCGGCAACGTCGGGCTGTTCCATTGGGTCGGGGTCACGCCGGAGGCGTCGACGCGGGAGGCCGCCTTTCACGGCCGGCCTCCGGCCTCGACGATCATGGTTTCCATGGACGAGCTCCGCCGGGCGCGGGAGCACCTGGTGACGGCTCGAGGCGGCGAATTGGACATGGTCGTGTTGGGCAGCCCGCACTTCTCGCTGAACGAGTTCCGCGCTCTGGCCCCGTTGCTCGAGGGGGAGCGCCGCCATCCGCGCGTGGAGTTCCTGGTAACGACCAGCCGTGCCGCGGCGCATCTGGCGCGTCAGGCGGGATTGCTGGATTCGTTCGAAGCCTTCGGAGGTCGCCTGACGGTCGATACCTGCATTCTGGCGTCGCCCATGTTGCCGTCCAATATCCGGCGGCTGATGACCAACTCCGGGAAGTATGCGTACTACGCGCCCGGCATGTTGAACGCGGAAGTGGCCTTCGGCAGCCTGGCGGACTGCGTGCGATCGGCGATCGAAGGACGCGTCGTCGTGGATGAGGCGCTGTGGAACGCCTAGCGCGGGCGAGGCTGCTCGTTGGAACCGCGGCTGAAGGCGAAGCCCTTGTCAGCCCGGAGCCGCTTTCCTTCTGGGGCGGTTACGACCACCTCACCGGTGAAATCATCGATCGACGGCATCCTCTGACGGGTGCGCGGGCTGCGGGGAGGATCCTGGCCCTGCCCTATGCGCGGGGTTCGAGCACGACGACGGCCGTGCTTCTGGAGGCGGTCCGGGCAGGCACGGCCCCGGCCGCCATCCTGACCACGGAAGCGGATACCTTCTTCGCCCTGGCTTCCATTGTGGCCGAGGAGATGTATCGCAAGCCTTTCGCCGTGGGCGTCGTCGAGTCCGAAGGTTTCGCCCGCCTGCGCACCGGTCAGTGGCTGCGCCTCGAGGACGACGGTACAATCTACTTCGTCCGCTGAGCAGGCCGTCGTGGACAACCCGTCTTTGCCTTCCATCATTCCTGCCCTCGCCGGACGCCGCATCCTGCTGGGCGTGTCCGGTTCCATCGCCGGTTACAAGGCCGTCGATCTGGCGTCCCGACTGACTCAGGCCGGGGCGCTGGTCGATGTCGTGCTGACCGAGTCGGCGCGGCGTTTCGTCTCAGCGTTGACCTTCTCCTCCGTGACCGGCCGCCGGACCTTCACCGACGACGACCTGTGGGGCCCCGACTCGCACATCTTGCATGTCGGCCTGGGCCGGGAAGCCGAGCTGCTGGTGGTGGCACCAGCCACGGCCCACACCATGGCGAAACTGGCCGCCGGTCAGGGAGACGGGTTGCTGTGTCTGGCGGCGCTGAGCTCGCACGCGCCGCTCGTTCTTGCGCCGGCGATGGACGCCGGCATGTTCGAGCACCCGGCGACACAGGCGAACCTCACGACCCTGCGGCAGAGGGGAGCCGTCATCGTCGGCCCGGTCGAAGGGCGGATGGCGTCCGGCCTGGTCGGCCTGGGCCGAATGGTGGAGCCCGTGGACCTGGTGGGCCATATCCGCAGAGCTCTCGGGCAGGGCCGGTCGCTCGCAGGACGCCGAGTCGTCGTCACCGCCGGCGGCACCTTCGAGCCCATCGATCCTGTGCGAATCATCGCCAATCGGTCCTCCGGCAAGCAGGGATTCGCGCTGGCCCAGGCCGCGCTCGACCGCGGCGCCGAGGTCACGCTGATCACAGGGCCGACCACGTTGCCCACCCCCGTCGGGGCCGAGCGCTTCGATGTCGAGACGGCGGACGAGATGCGTCGCGAGGTCGAGGAGCGCCTCGACCGGACGGATGTTCTCCTGATGGCCGCGGCCGTGGCCGACTTTCGGGCTCAGGCCTCGTCGCAAGACAAGATCAAGCGAAGTGCAGGCGCCATCGACCTGCATCTGGAGCCGACGGCCGATATCCTGGGCATGGTGGCTGAGCGGCGCCGGCGCAGCGGGGGCCCGAAGGTCGTGGTCGGCTTCGCCGCGGAGAGCAGCGATCTGATCCTTCGAGCCCGGCAGAAGGTCAAGGCCAAGGGCCTCGACCTGATCGTGGCCAATGACATCACCGCCCCCGATGCCGGTTTCGCCGTCGACACGAACCGGGTCACCTTCGTCGACTCGTCGGAGGGCGTGCAGGCGCTGCCTCTGATGAGCAAGGCGGACGTCGCCGAGGCGGTGTTGGACCGCGTGGAGGCGATACTGCGGCAGTGAGGTTGGGTTCGATGGCGCTGCGCGGTCTCCAGGTCGTGTGATCGCGTTGGATACCGCCGGCACGGGCCTGTTCCTCGGAACGCAGGGCTTTGCTTTCGACGACTGGGTCGGCGCCTTCTATCCGCCCGGCACGCGCAAGAGCGACTATCTCGAGGCTTACGCACGCGTCTTCTCCACCGTCGAGATCGATTCGACCTTCTATGGGACTCCGCGCCCCTCCGTAGTGCAGGGATGGGCGAAGCGCACGCCACCGTCCTTCCGGTTTGCGGCCAAGTTCCCGCGAATCATTACGCACGAGAAGAAGCTGCTGGAAGCCCAGATCGAGACCGACCAGTTCATCGAGGTCATGCAGCTTCTCGGGGAGAAGCTGGCGATTCTGACGCTGCAGTTCGCCTTCGACTTCACCCCCGATCTTGCCGATCGCCTGGAAACGTTCCTGGCGCGGCTCCCGTCCGGGCCGCGTTACGCGGTCGAAGTGCGCAACCCACGCTGGCTGACGGCCCGTCTGCGGCAGGTCCTGGCCGAACGGGGAGCGGCTCTCGTGCTCCAGGATCTGTTCTACATGCCCAGGTTGGATTGGGTCACGACCGATTTCACCGTCATCCGCTGGCTGGGGAGACGCAGCGACATCCACACTTTCGACCGGCCCCAAATCGACCGCAAGCGCGAGCTGCGCCGCTGGGCGGAGCGGGTGCGAGCGTTTCTCCACTCCGGGGTGGACGTGTACGGCTACTTCAACAACCACTTCGCCGGCCACAGCCCGGCCAGTGTCCGGCTGTTCGAGTCCATTCTAGGAAGCCTTGGGAGCGCTCTGGATCTTCCCGCTCCCACCACTCACCACTGACCACTGACCACTGATTGTGTGCGCTACAATGGGCGCGAGGGAGACCGTCCCGCAAGCCGGAGGAGAGCCATGGCGACCTATGTCCTGCTCAGCAACCTGACCGATGAGGGTGCGCGCACCATCAAGAAGAACCCTCGACGGATCAAGGAAGTCAACGCCGAGCTGGAGAAGCTGGGCGTGCGGGTCGTCGCCCAGTACGTCACGCTCGGACCGTACGATTTCGTCAACATCGTGGAAGCCGCCGACAACATGACGGTGGCTCGCGTCTCGGCCGAGCTGGCGTCGCGCGGCAGCGTCAAGATCACCACCCTGCCGGCCGTGGACCTCGACGGGTTCATCCAGTCGCTTCGCTAGGCGGCCGCCGGCGAGCCGCGGGAGGCGCGCACCATGGAGCTGGTGACGATTCCGATCGAAAAGCCGGCCGAGGTGAATGTGATCCTCGGCCAGTCACATTTCATCAAGACCGTGGAAGACGTTCACGAGGCCCTGGTCGGCAGCGTTCCCGGAATCCTTTTCGGGCTGGCGTTCTGCGAGGCCTCCGGACCGTGCCTGATCCGGGCCACCGGAACCGACACCGAGCTGACCGAGCGCGCCAGAGCGCAGGCGATGCGCCTGGGGGCCGGCCACACCTTCATCATCTTCCTGGGCAACGCTTTTCCGATCAACGTCCTCAACGCCTTGAAGGGCGTGCCCGAGGTGTGTCACATCTTCTGCGCCACGTCGAATCCAGTGGAGGTCATCCTCGCCGAGACGGCGCAAGGCCGGGGGGTTCTGGGCGTCGTCGACGGTTCGAGCCCGAAGGGCATCGAAACCGAGGCCGACGTCCAGGAGCGGCAAGCCCTGCTTCGCCGCTTCGGCTACAAGGCCTGATGGCCACAGCCAAGGATTCCCTTCGCCAGAGCGCCGCGCTGGTGCTGGCCGCGGCCGCAGTGCTGCTGGCTTCTTGCGCCCCGCCGCCCGCGGTCGACTCCGGAATCGAGGGCCAGGTCTGGATCGGTCCGATGTGTCCGGTGGTTCAGGTGGGGACCGATTGCCCTGACGCTCCTATCGCAGCCGAGCTGGTCGTCGAGGATGCGAACGGACGAACGGTGGCGCGAGGCGAGTCGACGGAGGATGGATCGTTCCGCATTCCTCTGCCGCCCGGTTCGTACCGCCTGGTTCCTCAGCCTGGGGAAGGCGGGCTGCCGTTTGCCTCGCCGGTGGACTTCACGATCGTCGCCGGTCAGTGGCTTCGGCTCGACGTCATTTACGATAGTGGCATTCGCTGATCAGGGACCCTGATGCCGCTGGACAATGCCATCACCGATGTGCCGGGCATCAAGGTCGGCCAGGCGGATGATTACGAAGCGCTGACCGGATGTTCCGTCGTGTTGTGCGAGCGCGGGGCCGTCGGCGGGGTCGACGTGCGCGGCGGGGCTCCGGGCACCCGCGAGACCGATCTGCTTCGGCCGCTGCATCTGGTGCAGCGCGTTCATGCTGTGCTGCTGGCGGGCGGCTCGGCGTTCGGCCTGGAGGCGGCCACGGGGGTGGTGCGCTACCTCGAGGAGAAGCGCATCGGCTTCGACACGCGTGTGGTCCGCGTGCCGATCGTTCCGGCCGCGATCCTGTTCGATCTGGGACTTGGCCGGTCGAACGTACGCCCCGACGCGACCATGGGATACGAGGCCTGTCGCCGCGCCTCGACCGACCGTCCGGCCGAAGGAAATGTGGGCGCCGGCATGGGGGCCTCGGTGGGAAAGATCTTCGGAACGGCCGGGGCGATGAAGGCGGGCATCGGCACGGCGAGCCTCGATCTGGGAGGGGGCGTGATCGTGGGCGCCCTGGTGGCGGTCAACTCGCTCGGAGATGTTGTCGACCCGGCGGACGGCCGCATCCTTGCCGGAGTGCGGCCCGTTGGGCGAGGGCCGCTGCGCCTGGGAGGGGCCGGACCTTTCGCCGACACGATGAAGATGATGCGGTCGGTTCCGGGAAGGACGATCCTGCGCCTGGCCAGCCGGGCCAACACCGTCATCGGCGTCGTGGCGACCAACGCCAGGCTCACCAAGGAGCAGGTCAATTTTGTTGCGCAGATGGCGCATGACGGTGTGGCCCGGGCCATCCGGCCGGCCCACACCTTGCTCGATGGAGATTGTCTCTTCGCCTTGTCGACCGGGCCCAAGGCTTCGGATGTCAACCTGGTGGGCGCGCACGCGGCCGAAGTGGTGACCCAGGCGATCCTTCGAGCCACACTTGCGGCGCATGGTGCCGGCGGACTGCCGGCGGCCCGCGATCTGGCGCCGGCCCGGCGGACAGCAAGCCGGGCCGGTCGCCGGGAGGCATGATGTTCCGACGAAAAGATGAGACACCGCAGGAGGGGGTGGACCGGGTCGACTCGGTCATCGGAGCCGGCCTGGCCCTGAAGGGCACGCTGACCGGCACAGGCGGCGTCCGCATCGAAGGGGCCTATGAGGGCGACGTAGAGCTGCACGGCCTGGTCGTGGTGGGCGAGCAAGGTCGAGTGACCTGTCGACATTTGAGGGCCGAAACGGTCGTCGTGGCCGGGTCCGTGCGAGGCGATATCACCGCCCAACGAGTCGAGATCCATCGCACCGGGCGCGTGTGGGGAAACGTGGTGACAGCCTCTTTCTCCACGGAGGAGGGCGCGTTTCTGCGCGGTCAGATCACCATGGAGGAGAGGATCGAATTGCCGCCGGAAAGCGGCGCGCAAGAGGCGGCCTCCTCCGGGGAATGACGTGCAGGCCCGATACATGAAGGCCGCGCCGAGCGCGGCCTTTTGTTCTTAATGAGGGGACGAACATGTAGGGGCACGCCACCGTTCGTGCCGCGGAGCCCGGCGGCACGCCGGTGCGAGACGGCATGGCGTGCCCCTACGATTCCTCCGGCTGCACGAACACCAACTCCCACGATCCGGGGAAGGTCTCGCCGTCCTCTGTGCATGTTTCCGCGACGAGGCCGGTGGCCAAAGCGTCCGACTCGGCCAGGCGGACGGTGTACGTAACGCCTTCGGTCATCGTGAAATCGCCAAAGCCGCTTCCCAGTTCCGGCTTGAGTCCGGTGAAGAAGTGATCCTGGCCGTCTTCCCAGACCACCAGCACCTCGACTCCGGGCACGCCCTGGCCCGCCGAGTCGAACACCCGGACTCGCAGGCGGGGGATTTGTTGGTCGATATCGCAGACGAGTTCGCGGCTGTCGACTCGGAAGGGAGCTCCCGGCGTGCGGGTGACCGTGGGCGATGGGCGAACGGTCGGGCTGCGGGCAACGGTGGGTGAGCCGCTGGGGCGCGAGCCGGGGCTCGGCGTGCCCGAGGTTGGCAGCGGGGAGGGGCGAACGCCGAGGTCCCCGGCCAGGAGTGCCAGAGCCTGGGCTTCGGCCATCGGCCCGCCTGAAGCCAACCGGGCCTGAGCCAGTGCGCCCAGCGTTTCGGCGGGGTTGGGGTCGGAGAACAACGCCAGCCGGGCGCGGGCGCGATCGAGGTCCCGCGTCGAGGCATAGGCGGAGGCGATCAAGGTGAGGTAATCGGCCTGGAAATCGGCGCGCAACGCGGCCGGGGACGTGCTGGTGAATTGAACCGGATCGATGACCCAGGCGTAGGTGAGACCGCCGGCCAGGCCGAGAGCGATGCCCACCAGCAGTGGCAAGATTCCGCGGCTCATGGCGGCTGGATTCCCGCCGCGGGAGGCGCCGTCCCCAGCCCGCGCGCCAGACGGCTGAGGCGCTCGATGTCCTGCGCGGCGAAGCCATTGGCGGTCGCGTAGGCGATGGCGCTCTCGACGAATTCGATCGGGGGTTGGGGGCCCAGGGCCGCCAGGCGCACCACGGCCTGAGTCCGATCCGCCTCAACGCCGTAGGCCTCCGCCACCATCAGCACGTAGTCCGTGCGGTAGTCCTCGCGCAGGCTGGAGGGCGCCGTGTCGTACAGCTCGACCGGCTGCAGGACCCAACCGTAGAGCAGACCGGCGGCGATGCCGAGGGCCAGGCCGAGCCACAATCGAGGGGAGCGCAGCGACATCGTGGAGTTCCACAGACCAAACCCGTCTTCTTTCGAAAAACGGGTTTGGGGCGGGCGGTTATAATCGCTTGGTGCCGAAGGTGGGACTCGAACCCACACTCCCGAAGGAACGCGATTTTGAGTCGCGCGCGTCTGCCAGTTCCGCCACTTCGGCCGCAGGTCGAGTATAGACCAACGGGGTAGGTCGGTCAAGACAACGCCCCGGAAAGCGCCCCTCACACCTCATGCGACTGGGAATCATCGGACTGCCATCGGCCGGCAAGACAACTCTATTCAATGCGCTGACCGGAGGGCATTTGCCCACGGGCGAAGTGCACGCGCCGGGGCGGATCGATGTGCACACGGCGGTGGCCGACGTTCCGGATGAGCGCCTCGAGGCGCTGAGCCGCCTCTTCCGTCCGCGCAAGACGACCCACGCCAAAGTCACCTACGCCGATATCGGCGGGCTGCGGGCGGCCGTCGGCCGCGAGGGCCTGGCCGGTCCCCTCCTGAATCACCTGTCCCAGATGGAAGGTTTTGTACACGTGGTGCGGGCGTTCGAGGATCCGGCCGTTCCGCACCCCGACGGCCGCGTCGACCCGGTGCGCGACCTGGCCGCGCTCGAGGCCGAGTTCGTGCTGAACGATATGCTGACGGCCGAACGCCGTCTCGAGCGGCTGAAGGAAGAGCGTCAGAAGGTCATGCGCGACCGGGCGGTCATCGACCGAGAGGCGGCGCTCTGGGAGCGTGTGGCGCACGATCTCAACCAGCAGAGGGCCCTCCGGTCTGCATCGTTCACGGCGGAGGAAGAACGCATGCTGTCCGGGTTCGGACTGCTGTCGCGCACGCCGATGCTGGTCGTCGTCAATCTGGCGGAAGGCGGTGTCTTGCCGGCGCTGGAGGCGCCCACCCCCAGGACCCAGGTCCTCGGACTTCAGGGGAAGCTCGAGATGGAAATCGCTCAGATGCCCCCCGACGAGGCGGCCGATTTCCTGCGGGAATACGGCATCGACGAGCCGGGAAGGCTGAAGGTCATCCGGGCCTCGTACGATCTCCTCGGACTGCATTCGTTCTTCACGGTAGGGGAGGACGAGGTGAAAGCCTGGACGTTGTCGCGCGGCGCGACGGCCCTCGAGGCGGCCGACACGATTCACACCGACCTGGCGCGCGGTTTCATCCGGGCGGAGGTCATCCCCTGGGATCAGATGCTCGAGATGGAGACCCTGGCGCGAGCGCGCAGCGAGGCCAGGTTGCGGTCCGAAGGCAAGGACTACGTCGTGGCCGACGGAGACGTCGTGCACATCAAGTTCAACGTGTGACGGAGGCGCCGAATGCGTGCGGTCTACCGCATCGGTCGATGGGACCTGAGCGACCTGTTCCTGGGATTCGATGATCCGGTCTTCGACCAGGCGCGGGCGAGGGTCGAGGAACAGGCCTCGGCCTTCGAGCGCTACCGCGACCGGCTGGGGGACGATTTGCCGGAGGATGTCTTCCTGCAGGTCGTGCGCGACTACGCCGAAATCGTGTCGGCGCTGAACCGCATCTCGGGTTTCGCCTTCCTCAAATTCACCGAAGACACGCAAGATCAGCTGGCGCAAACGCTCATGGCTCAGATGCAGCAGCTTGGCGCCGAGCTCGACAACCGGACGCTGTTCTTCCGGCTGTGGTGGAAGGCCCTGCCCGAACCGCAGGCCCGGCGGCGGCTGGAGGGAGCGGGGGATTTCCGTTACTGGCTGGAGGCCCTTCGGCTGCAGTCGCCGTACACGCTGAGTGAGCCCGAAGAGCGGGTGATCAATCTGAAGGACGTCACCGGTGCCCGGGCGATCATCACCCTGTATGACACGCTCACCAATCGCTACACCTTCCGCCTCCGGGTCGATGGGCGGGAGCGGGAACTCACACGCGGCGAACTGGATCCGTTCATCCGCGGGCCCGATCCGGATCTTCGAGCTGCCGCCTACCGCGAAATGATGCGCGTCTTCACGGCGGACCAGGCCATTCTCGGCCAGATGTACCAGGCGCTGGTGCGCGACTGGCACAGCGAGAATATCGGGCTGCGAAAATACGCCAGCCCCATGGCCGTCCGGAATCTCTCCAACGACATTCCCGATTCCGTCGTCGACACCCTCCTGGAGACCTGCCGGGCCAACGGCGAGATTTTCCGCCGCTACTTCCGGCTCAAGGCGCGCTGGCTGGGGGTCGAGCGACTGCGCCGATACGACGTCTACGCGCCTCTCGGCTCCTCGGAGAAGCAGTACGAGTTCGGGCAGGGGGTCTCCCTGGTGCTGGAAAGCTTCGAAGAGTTCCATCCGCGCATCGCCGAGATGGCCGAACGCGTCCTGGCCGAAGGCCATGTGGACAGCGAAGTGCGCAAGGGGAAGCGTTCAGGAGCCTTCTGCGCCACGCTTACCCCGGAGCTGACGCCCTGGATGCTCCAGTCCTACGAGGGCCAGGCGCGCAACGTGGCGACGCTGGCCCACGAACTTGGTCACGCGGTGCATTCCTTGATGGCCTCCGGCCACAGCGTTCTGACGCAACAACCGGCGCTGCCCCTGGCCGAAACGGCCTCGACCTTCGGCGAGATGCTGGTGGAGGATCGGCTGTTGGCGCAGGAACGGGATCCCGTCTTGCGTCGCGACCTGCTCATGCGGCGCATGGACGACAACTACGCCACGATCCAGCGCCAGGCGTACTTCGCCCTGTTCGAGCGCGTGGCCCACGAGCGCATCCAAAGCGGCGCGACGGTACGCGAGCTCTGCCAGGCGTACGTGGAGAATCTGGCGGATCAGTTTGGGGATTCACTGGATGTGAGCGAAGAGTTCCAGTCGGAATGGACGACGATACCGCACATCTACCACACACCGTTCTACGTCTACGCCTACGCCTTCGGCCAGCTGCTGGTGCTCTCGCTCTACAACCGATACCGCCGCGAAGGCCAGGCCTTTGTCCCGAAGTACCTGCGCATCCTCGAGGCGGGGGGTGCCGATTCGCCGGAGCGTATTCTTACCGCGGCGGGTGTCGACATTCGCGATCCCGGATTCTGGCAAGGGGGATTCGACGTGTTGACGGCCGGGCTGGAAGAGCTGGAGGCGATGCCGGCTCCCTGAAGGGTGGATCGACGCGGGACCGTTCCCTCGGCGCCTGTGCAGGGCGCCGGCGGGCCCACGCCGATCCACCCCGGGGGATCACGGCACGTCACCCGGCGACGCAGGTCAATCAGGCTGCAGTCTGACGAGTTCGAGCTTGCTCTGGCCGTCCCCATACCAGATGGTCAGACTCTCCCCGGTGAGTTCAAACCGGATGGCGGTTCGCAGTGCTTCGAGGAACTGTTGCTCCAGCTGCGTGACCGACTCATCCGAACAGGCCATCAGCGTGGAAGAGACGTCCTTGAACGTCAGGGTGGATCCTTGCAGCTCAAAGGCGCCGCCAAAGGAATTACAGCCTGCGGACCCGCTGACCGTTCCGTCAGGTCCGAGTTCAATCGTGATCGGTGATCCCTCGATGGAGGTCGTCTCTTCACCTTGCGGGCCGAGCGACACCAGTGTCCACTGCGAGGGTATGGTCAACTCGCCGCCGCCCGGCAGGGAAGGCGCGCAGGCGGAGGCGATCACGGCAAAGGCGACGACGCAAAGGGTTGCGGCTTTCATGGGCTTGTCCTCCATTCGGGTCTGACTTTCCATCCCGCGGTATGCGATCCAATGGGCAATACTCCTCGATAGACGAGAAAGGAAAACCTATCGAGGGATACAAATCTTCGGGGCCTTCCGAACGTCAGGCGAATCAGCACGACCAAGGGTACATTTCGGCAACCGCGCGGTGCGTGCGACGCACAAATGCGACGGCAGGGATGAATCGAAATCGCCCAGACCAGGCTGGGCGACGGATCAGGGGCTGAAGGCGAAGCTCCCGCCGAGAAACGGGAGCGCGAAATCCTGGTGCGGGACCTTATCCTCTGGCGGAGAGGGTGGGATTCGAACCCACGGTGGCCCTACGGGCCACAACGGTTTTCGAGACCGCCCCATTCAACCACTCTGGCACCTCTCCACTGCCGATTATACCAATGCGAGAAACGCCGCTGGACGGGCGAGGTCCTCTTCTCGGGATCGATGGATGTGATCTGCGAGGAACCCTGCCGTCTGCTCCGGGGGAGCGGGCCAGGCGTAGGGGAACCGAATTCCCGGATGCCGTGATCGGGCCCGACCGATGGCCGCCGGGGTCAGCCTTGGGGTCACGACGATGCCCTCCACGCCTCGGAGAGTCACGGCCTGATCCAGGTCAGGCCTCGGGAAATCGCTCGGAGGCGCCGCGTGCACGATGACCGCCGCAGGCGCCGAGGTGGGCGGAGTCATCCCGCTCCGACTTGCATCTCGGAGGGGAGGCGCGGTCGGGCCAGCAGCGAGCCGTAAAGCCGTTCGTGCGCCGCCAGCGTGTCTTCCAGATCATGCCGGCCGGCCATGGTCCGGGCCGCGGCACCCATCTCGCGAGCGCGATCCGGATTCGACAGCAGCTCGACCATCTTCTCCCCCATCGCCCGCGCGTCGCCCGGATCGACCAGCAGACCCGCGCCGCTGGCCTCCACCAAGGCGGGCATGACCGTGGCCCGGACCGCGAGCAGTGGCAGCCCCGAGGCGGCTGCTTCCAACACCACCAGGCCCTCCGTCTCCAACTCGCACGCGACGGCAAATAGCGAGGCCATGCGATACAGCTCCGGCAAATCGTCTTCCGGGGCCACGAATCCGATGAAGTGGGCGCGGTCGCCAAGACCCAGTTCGCGCGCCAGGTGGACGATCGACCTGCGCTGCTTCCCATCGCCGACGATCACCAATTGCGCTTCCGCCCGCTGCATGGCATGGGCGGCGGCCTGGACCACAACCTCGACTCGCTTTTCGACGTCGATCCTTCCCACGTGGAGGAGGATCGGCAGATCGGGGTCGAAGGCGTAAGCCTTGGCGAGCCGGCGACGCGCCTCCGGGCCGACGGGACCGGGGTGGAAAAGGCGCAAATCCACGCCGTTGCTGATCACGACAGGACTGCGGCCGACGTTCTGCTCAATCACCTCGGCCGCGGGACGGCTGGGAGCGACAACGGCGTCGCACTGCGCCAGGACTTCCTGAGCGAATGCCCACAGTGCGATCTCGATCCCGTGCCGCAGGCCCGGAAGGTCCGGCGCTTGCGACGAAACGTACCACGGCAGCGCATGCGCGGTGATCGCCAGCGGGATGCCTTTTTCACGCGCCAGCGACGGGATCGAGAAGCCCGCCAGGAACGGGTCGTGGAGATGCAATACGTCCGGCTGGAATTCATCCAGACGGCGGGCGACGTCCGCCCTGGACCAGAAGACCCAGCGCTGGCCGACGCGGGTCGGGTTGGGAAGAGACGCCAGGCGATCCACACGCAGGCTGCCGGTCTCGACGGTGTAGGGTTCGTTGCGATCGCTGGCGGTCAGGACGAGCAAGTTGTGGCCGCGCGCCGCCAGGCCCTCGGCCATGCGCCGCACGGCCATGGCGATACCGCTGACCATGGGGGGATAGGACTGGCAGAGAAAGGCGATCCGCATCAACCGGCGGCTGCGCGCGCGCGTTCAACCAGAGACTGGATGCGCCTCATCATCTCGTCCGTGACGAGGCGCAGTTCGTGAAGGTCCACCTTGTCCTTTTCGGGTGCGAAGGGCTGCCAGGCCTCGCCCACGGCGAAATAGCAGGTGCCGCCCATCTGCCAGTGGCCGAAGGTGGGGCGATCGTAGAAATGACCGCGGATGGCTTTGCTCCAGCGCGGCTCCACGTACGCGCCGACCGGCAGGATGGGTTCCCCCGTCTCGAACGCCAGGCGCGCCGCACCGACCTTGCCGCGCAGCATACCCTGGCCGTGGTTGAGTTTTCCTTCGGGGTAGATGAGCACGGAGTCGCCCTGGGCCAGAAAGGTTCGCGCCATATCGATGGCCGTCAGGCCCTGACCTTCTGCCACAGGGATTTGACCGGAATGTCGAAAGACGCTCCCCATGATCGGCAAACTGAACGACTCGGCCTGGATCAGGGCATGCAGTCTCCCCGGGTGATGGGCGATCAGCAGAAAGCCATCGGTGACATTCCCGTGGTTGGAAACCAGAATGTGGGGCCCCTTGTCCAGCCGGACTCCGTCCACCCAACGGATACGACGGACCATCAGGGCCCCATAGGTTCCCATAATGAGGCGCAAGAGCCAGTATTGGCGAGAAGGCAGGTACTTGCCTTGCTCGGGAAGCGCTTTCGACCTGTACCGGCGGGATCGCGCCGCGCCGAGGGCAGGCAGGACAGGTTGACTTGTGAGTTCGCGGTCCATCGGGTCCCCTGTGGTCTGCAAAAGTGTGCAGCGTGGAGTGTGTCCCTAGTGTATCCGGGTTGGTCCCTGGCCGTCCACCCCGAAGGCGGGCCAAAGCCGCGGCGTTACTTCACAGTTCGGCCTCTTCTCCATGACGCGGATAGGAAACCTGGGACAGCCCGGCGTCGCGCAGTTTCTCCGTCAGCGCCGCCGCCGGGCCCGGTTCGCCATGGACGAGGCAGATCCGCCGGACGCGGCCGCGCAGCGAGCGGGCGTAGTCGAGCAATTGATCCTGCCCGGCGTGGCCCGAGAGGCCGTCGATGGTGGCGACCTCCGCCCGCACGTCATGCGGTTCACCGAAGATGCGCACGACCTTCTCGCCTTCCGCCAGGCGACGCCCCAGCGTATCGGGAGCCATCCAGGAGGTGATGAGGACCGTGTTGCGCGGGTCGCCGATGTTGTTGCGCAGATGATGGAGAATGCGCCCACTCTCGGCCATGCCGGAGGCCGAGATCACGATCAACGGTCCACGCTGTGCATTGATGGCCTTGCTCGCTTCGACGCTGCGAGTGTAGGTCAGCCGGTCGAAGCCGAAGGCCGTGCCGTGAGGGTCGGCGCGGACGAAAGCCTGAGTCTCCTGGTCGAAGGACTCGGCGTGGGCGCGGAAGACCGAGGTGATGTCGATGGCCAGAGGGCTGTCGACGTAGACCGGAAGCAGCGGCAGCTCGCCCCGGTCCTGCATCTGATGCAGGTAATACACCAGCGTCTGTGCCCGGCCGACGGCGAAGGAGGGGATGATGACCTTGCCGCCCCTCTCGGCCGTCCGGCGAATGACCGCCTGCAGCGCCTCATAGGCTCCGGCCGGCGAACCATGCACCCGATCGCCGTAGGTGCATTCCATGATGAGAACGTCCACGTCGACCGGGAGCACAGGATCGCGCAGAAGCGGTAGATCCCGCCGTCCGATGTCCCCGGAGAACATCAGGCGGGTCGTGCGGCCCTTCTCTTCGAGGTCGACGATGATCCCGGCCGATCCGAGGATGTGGCCGGCGTCGACCAGCCGCACGCGCGCCCCCGGCACCGGCTCGAAGGTCTGCTCGTAAGGCTGGGCCACGAGACGGTCGAGCGTACGGCGCGCGTCGGCCACGGTATACAGCGGCACGACGGGCTGGTCGATCTCCGGCTGGCGGCGCCGATTGAGAAAGTCGGCGTCGGCCTCCTGGATGTGGGCCGAGTCCAACAGCATGTACTCGGTCAGATCCGCGGTGGCCGGGTGGGCGTGAATGCGGCCGGTGAATCCCTGGCGCACCAAAGTGGGCGTGTTGCCGCAGTGATCCATGTGCGCGTGCGAAAGAACGACCGCGTCGACTTGCTGCGGGTCGAAAGTGAACTTCAGGTTCCGTTCATGCGTGTCTTTGCGCCGGCCCTGGAAGAATCCGCAGTCCAGCAGCAGCTGATGACCGTTGACGTGGACCAGATGGCGCGAACCGGTTACGGTCTGAGCCGCCCCGTGAAAGACGACCTTCAAGGCCGATTTCCGTTCGGCCCCTGCGCCAGGACCTCGAGGATGGCCTGCCCGTACTGATCGAAGCGCCAACGGAGCGGGTTCATGAGAGTCGCCAGCGCGGAGGCATCGGAAGGTGCGGTGCGGGCGATATCCCAGAGGATGTCGCGCGGCAGGATCACGTCGGATTCGACGTTGCGGGATTCGGCCAGAGTCTTGCGCCATTGCCGCAGGCGTTGATAGCGTGCCAGGGCGACCTCATCACTGTTGCGGCCGGCCGGGCGCGGCGGGCGCGGCGCTTGTCGTCCGCGCTCAACGGCGGACAAGAGGGCCTCGGCGTATCGATGCCGCTGCCGTTCGGGGACTTCCGCCACACGTCCCAGCGAACGCCGGTCGCCGGGCATGGCGTCCGTCAATGCCAGCAGCGCCTTGTCGCTGAGGATCTTGAAGGGCGGGCGGTTCAGCCGGCGGGCTTCGGCCTCCCGCCACTGATACAACTCTCGCAACACGGCCTGGCGATCCGGAGGAAGTTGGCGGGCGCGGCCGATTCGCCAGAAGCCTTCCGCCGGCGGAGACTCAACTGTCGCTTGAGCCGCGTGCCACTCGCACTCTTCGCGCGCCTCCTCCGTCCTCCCCGACCGCGCCAGTTCCTTGGCCAAGAGGTCACGCAGCGGAAGGAGAAAGTGGGTGTCCATCCGGGCGTAGTTCATCAACGCCGGAGACAGCGGTCGGCGGCCCCAATCGGCACGCTGGTTGTGCTTGTCGAGCTGAACGCCGAAATGCTGGGCCAGCACGTCGCCCAGCCCGGTTCGGGGATAACCCAGCGTGCGGCAAGCCACCCGGGTGTCGAACAGGTTGCGAATTCGAAAGCCGAAGTCTCGGTGCAGGCACGCCAGGTCGTACTCCGCGGCGTGGAAGACCTTCTCCACCGCCGGATCGCCCATCAAGGGACCGAGATCCTCCAGGCTGTCGAGGGCCAGGGGGTCCACCAGGAAATCGTTGTGATCGGTCGAGAGTTGCACGAGGCAGACGCGCTCGGGGTAGGCATGCAGGCTGTTGGACTCGGTGTCGACCGCCAGGCGCCGGTTGGAGCGGAGGTCATCAACGAGGTGATCGAATTCAACCTGCGACTCGATCAAGATCGGAGGGCGGAGTTCCGCCGCGCACATGAGGCGATTATAAGGCAAGCCAACAGGCACCAAGGCGATGGGGCGCTGGGGCACCATGGTGACTTTGGCGCCCTGGTGCCCCGGTGCCATAGTGCCATAGTGCCATAGTGCCTTGTTGTCTTTGTGCCTTGGCCCGCTCGTTGACACCGTCCGTGAAGTATGTTACGAATCGCCTCCCTCGCTGAGGATGGGGGCATCCTCGCGGGGTTTCGTTGCCACGCCAAAGGTCAAACGCCATGGAGGATAGGACGAATGGCTGAAGCGGTCGCCCAGGCACCGGGCGGGTCGAACGTGGCCCAGCCCCTGAGCCGGCGAGAGTTCCTGTATTACCTGTGGGGGGCTTCGATGGCCGTGTTCATGGCCGGGTCGGGCGGCGCTTTGATCTGGTTCGCCCTGCCCCGATTCCGCGAGGGCGAATACGGCGGGATCGTGAACGTCGCCGCGGCCGACGTGCCGCCTCCCGACAGCGAGCCGAAAGCCTTCCCCGACGGGCGGTTCTGGCTGGTGAACATCGGACCTCAGACGCTGGCCGACGAGCGCCAGCCGGCCGACTACCCTCTCCAGGAAGGGGTCAAGGCGATCTACATGGTGTGCGTGCATCTCGGCTGTCTGTACAAATGGGTGCCGACGGAGGACCGTTTTGAGTGCCCCTGTCATGGATCGAAGTATCTGAAGTCCGACGCCCGGGTCGACGGTCCCGCCCGGCGCAATCTCGATACCTTCATCATTGAAGCACTCGATGGCGCGGGCAACGTCCTTGCCCAGACCGAGCCGGCTCTCGGCGGTCGTGAGGGGACCTCGGTGCCTCTGACCCCGGACGTCGTCACTCTGAGAGTCGACACCAGCCGGCGCATCAGCGGCGCAACCAACACCCGCCCCGGCGGCGGGATGTGAGCCGGGAGGTACACCATGCCCCTCTTTCGACTTCACCTCCCCATCCTGGATGACCTCAAAGCCAAGGGCCTGAAGGGAACCCTCCAGGCCAAAGCCGAGGACGTGGTCACCCGCGTCACGGCCGGTCTGGGTCCGGCCGATGTGCGCGCCGTCCTGCGCGACGATCCGCCCGGCCGGCCGAATCCGCGCCTCAAGCCTCATGCCGAAGGCTTCTGGCTGCACATGAAGCCGACCTACTATCACAACCTAGTCGACGGCCTGTACCCGACGTTCCGCCTGGGGTGGCTGTCGACCTTCTTCTTCGCCTTCGAGATTGTGACCGGCGTGTTCCTGATGGTGTTCTATACACCTTCGCCGTTGGTTGCATACGAAAACATGCGCAATATCCTGAGCAACGTTCCCTTCGGCGCCTTGATGCGCGACCTGCACAAGCTGGGGGCGGAGCTCATGGTGGCGATCGTCGGCCTGCACATGCTGCGAACGTTCGTCACCGGTTCGTACAAGAAACCGCGGCAGTTCACCTGGGCCACGGGAGTGGTCCTGCTGGGCGTAACGCTGGTCTTGTCTTTCTCCGGCTACTTACTGCCCTGGGATCAGCTCAGCCTGTGGGCGGTGACCATCGGGGCTTCGATGGTGGAGGCGATTCCGCCGGAGGTCGTCGGCCGCACGGTGAACTTGATCGTGCGCGGCGCTCCTGAGTTCGGCGCCGGAGGCTTGCTGCGCTTCTATCTGCTGCACGTCGTCGCCCTGCCGCTGGTGGGCATCATCGCCCTCGGGGTTCACTACTACAAGGTCATCCTGCATGGGCACAGCCTGCCGCCTGGGG
>DASSGB010000112.1:0-8308 GCA_035693825.1 Anaerolineales bacterium | reverse complement strand
GGGCCCCTCCGGCAGAAACGCTTCTCCCAGCAGGGCGTTGATCAAGGCCGACTTGCCACTGTTGAACTCGCCGACGACGACCAGCAGGAACAGGTCGTCGAGCTGCTGCAAGGCGAGACGCAGGTGTTCGAGGTCTGCCGGCGCCGCCTCCCAGCCCGACAGCACCTCAAGGGCACGCGTCAGGACCGCCCGCTCCTCAGTCCAGATTTTCTTCTGCTCTTCGGTCAGCAGTGCGGCGAAAGTCATCGCCCGAGATTGTACAGGATGGGAGGCGCTCCAACCGGCCTGGGCTTTGGGGAGGTCCGACCCCCAGGCGGCATAGGGGAGGTCCGCCACAGGCACCCTCTGGAGTCCGCCGGCGAGGTGCCTTCGGCCGAAGCTGCCGACTGCCTCCCCCAAATGGCGGAGCCGGAGTCCAGTCTGCCGGCGGTTGCGGCCGAGGCACCTGTGCAATAGGATGAGCCCATGCCTCCCAGTGGCAATTCGGTTGGTCCGTTTCGTTTCTCAGGAGCGACAGCCGTCAAGGAGCACAAATGGCGAAAAAGAGAATGAACAAGACCCAGTTCGTCAACGCCGTAGCCGAGAAGAGCGGATTGACGAAGAAACAGGCCATGGCGGCGTTGGATGCGATCAACGCGATCATACCCCGCGAACTCGGCAAGAACGGACCCGGAGAATTCGTTCTCCCGGGACTGCTGAAGATGAGCGTCGTCAACAAGCCCGCCACGCGCGAGCACGAAGGCATCAATCCCTTCACCAAGGAGCCGATGACCTACAAGGCGAAGGCGGCGCGCAAGGTGGTCAAGGTCCGGCCCCTCAAGGCCCTCACGGACGCCGTCTGATCCCGGCCCGATCGACGGACCAATTCGTGGGAAGCCGAGGGTAGCCTCGGCTGAGGCCCGGAGCCGCTTCCCGACTTTGCAGGTGAAAGACTCCGTCCACCACGCGGGGCGGGCTTCCTCGCGCCACATCCCATGACTAGCCTCCCCAACGGCAACGAACCGAGCTACCACCCGCCGCTACCGACAGCGTTCCTCCGCCTCAAGCCGCGGCCGGCGACGCGAGTCGGTTGGACGGGCAGCCCTTGCCCTGCCCGTGCGGAAGACGGCGGTCGGGTCGCATCGAATCCCCCCTTGCCCCCGTCGCGGCCTTCGTTGTAACATAGCGTCCGGAGCAGAAACCGGGGCCAGATTTGCCTCGAAGCCCTCCAAGTCTCGCTCCGGCCGGCGCTAGTCCTCGATCCGTTCTGAGTGACCCTTCTGGGATCCCCACAGGCCGAAGATGATCAGCCCAGGGTAAGACGGAAGACCAGGCAGCCGACAGCCTTCGAAAGGGAAGCCGCGTCCAATTCCTATGAGTCGTAGTCGAAGCGAGGCCCCGGATTCGGCTAAGAGGCCCGTCTTGAAGAATGGGAGGACCCGCATCGCACCCGAGAAGGCGGAAGGGCTTTGTCGCCACATCTTCAGCGCCGTCACCGACGGGTTGATCCTCCTGGATCTGGTCAATGGGCGAGTGCTCTACGCCAATCCCGCGGCGTGCGCGATGCACGACTACACCCACGAAGAATTCATCGGGCTGCTCCCAGGGGCCTTCCTCCATCCCGACAGCCAAAGGGAATTCAACCGCCGCATCCAGGCGCTTCGATCCGGCGTGGAGTTCGACACACAGCTGCTGCACGTACGCCGAGACAGTTCGACATTCCACGCCGAGTGGCGCGGGGCGGCATTCACATTTCAGGGCCGGCGATGCCTCCTGGGCATTGTCCGGGACGTCACCCGGCAAATCCAGGCAAATCAACGGCTTCGCCAGCGGTTCGAATCCCGTACGCGCGAGCAGTCCGCCCTTCTGGAGATCTCCCACACGCTGGCCTCCACCTTGGAACTCCAGCCGGATGAGATCTTGGAGCAATTGCGGAGCCTCTTCGAATTCACCCAGGCCGCGCTTTTCGGATTGACGGACTCGACGTTGAATGCCCTGGCCGTCCGCGGAGCGGAGGAATTGGAGGGGTCCTCGCTCTTCCAAGTCCGTCTCGAAGGCCCCGAGACCCTGGCCGCCTTGTACAACGGTCACCGGCCGATCCGCATCGCCGACATTGACGGCGCCGACCCCGCGGCGGTGTTCCTCCGCTCGCTCCTGACGGGCGAGGCTGCCGGGCTCTTGGAAGGAGTGCGTGCGTGGATGTGGGTCCCCCTGGCCGTCGAGGGCCGGATCATCGGCGGACTGGGGGTCGCGCATGCCCGGAGGAACTACTTCACTCCCCATCACGCCGCCCTGGCCCTGTCGATGGCCGACCAGGTCGCCATCACCATGGTCAATGCCGAGCTGTACGAACACGCCCGGTCGTTGGCCGCGCTGCAGGAACGCCAGCGCTTGGCACAGGACCTTCACGACGCCGTCAACCAATCGCTTTTCTCGGCCGCCCTGATCGCTGAGGTCCTGCCGCGCCTGTGGAACCGCGACCCGGTCGAGGCGCAGCAGTCGCTGGAGGACTTGCGCCGGCTGACGCGCGGCGCCCTGGCGGAGATGCGGGCGTTGCTGGCCGAACTGCGGCCATCCGTCCTGACAGACAGCGGCCTGGGTGACCTGATCCGGCAGCAGGCCAACGCCTTCACCGGCCGCACGAACATCCCGGCGAGTGTGACCATCTACGGTGAATACGGTCTACCAGCAGCCGTCCAGGTAGCGTACTACCGGATTTGCCAGGAAGCGCTCAACAATATCGCCAAACATGCCGGCGCCGGTCATGTGTGGATCAACCTTCAGCATGCATCTCGCGCGGCACAGTTGTCTGCATCCTTGGCGCACGCCGGCGGGGTCGATGGAACCGTCGACACTCCGGTCGAGATGCGCATCCGCGATGACGGACAAGGCTTCGATCCGGGGCGGCACGCCGTCGCCGGTCACTATGGTTTGGACATGATGCTCGAACGCGCCGAAGCCGTGGGCGCCCGGCTGATGGTGACCAGCTCGCCGGGGCACGGCACTGAAATCACCCTCCGCTGGCCGGACATCTCTTCCTAGGAGGCTTCAAGATGTCCCCCTCCTCGCGCATCCGTGTCCTTGTCGTGGATGACCATGCGATGGTCCGCCGCGGGTTAGCCGCCTTCTTGAGGGCGTTCGATGACCTGGAACTGGCGGGGGAAGCCGCCAGCGGTCAGGCGGCCGTGGAACTGTGCATCCAGCTTCAACCGGACGTGGTCCTGATGGACATGGTGATGCCGGACATGGATGGCGCCGCCGTGACACGCCTTCTGCGAAGCAAGACTCCATCGGTCCAGGTGATCGCGTTGACGAGCTTCATGGAAGAGATCCTCGTGCAAAGCGCGCTGCACGCCGGAGCCATCGGCTACCTGCTCAAGGATGTATCCGCCGATGAACTGGCCCAGGCCATCCGGGCCGCGCATGCCGGTCGTGTCACCCTTTCACCAGAAGCGGCCCAGGCGCTCGTCCACGCCGCTTCCCAGCCTCCGCCGCCGGGCCTCGACCTGACAGACCGAGAACGCGCCGTGCTGGCTCTGATGGTCGAAGGACTGAACAACACCCAGATTGCGGCCAAACTGACCGTCAGCCCTTACACCGTCAAATCCCACGTCAGCAACATCCTGTCCAAACTTGGCGTGGCCAGCCGGACGGAAGCCGTCACCCTGGCACTGCGCAACCGACTGATCGTCTGAGCCCCTGCGGGCCTCCCCCATATGGCGGAGGCCCACACTCCCCGGCCGGTGGATGTGGCCGGGGAGCGTTTCCTGTACGATGAATACGTGACACGCGTATATCTGGCCGATGCCCGACGCGAAGAGCGCGCGGCGCTTCGCCACCTGCTTCTTGATCTCCACATGGAGGTCGTTGGCGAAGCCGGCGACTGGCCGACGACACTTGCTCAGGCGCCCACCAGCCGCACGGATATGTTGTTGGTGGACTGGGACTTGCTCCCCAGCGGGCCCAGCGCAGCGCTTGGCGAGCTCCGGAAGGCCTGCCCGGCCGCCTTGGTCATTGTCCTGATCAGCCATCTCGACGCCCGACACCAAGCCGCGCTTTCCGCCGGCGCCGACGCGTTCATCAGCAAAGCCGAGACGCCCGAGCGTGTGGCCGAACGCTTGCGAAGTGCCGCCGCGAGCGTTCCCATGGAATGAGGCCAGCTGGCTGGCAGAAAGGAGATCAGAAAGCGGAGCGTGCGGTCACCCTTCCCAAGGAACAGGAGGATCTATCTTTGAACAAAGATGTCTTTGAAGGCAAGTGGAAGCAGATACGCGGGGAGGCCAAGACGTGGTGGGGAAAGCTCACCGATGACGATCTGGATCGTGCCGCCGGCAAGTTCGACGTTCTCGCCGGCTTGCTCCAGGAAAAGTACGGATATACCCGCCAGCACGCCGTCGAGGCCATTGACAAGCGCGTATCGGAGTACGAGGCCGGCCTGAAAAGGAAGACGGTACCCACACCCGGCAAATGATCGGAGCGGTGCCGGAGTCTCTCCCCTCCTTGAGATGGCGGGCGGATCCTACGAACAATCTTCAGCAGTTCGTCCGATGCTGACATCGAACAAAGGAGTCTAAGGAATGAACATCCTCATTTACCTGATCGTGGCTGCCGCGATCGGTTGGCTGGCGAGTGAAATCATGAAGGACCGAGCCAGCCTGCTGATCAACATCGTCGTGGGGATCGTGGGGGCCTTCGTGGCCGGATACCTGATCAGCCCCCTGGTCGGCGTCCCGCCCATCAGTGTGGGCGGTGCTTTCAATGTTTCCACGCTGCTGGTGTCGCTCGTGGGCGCCGTGATCGTGATCTGGGTCGTCCATCTCCTCCGCCGCAGAGTCTAAGCCAGCTTTTCGTCGCGGTTGCCGTACGCCAAGCAGGGGGTGCGAAGACGCACCCCCTGCTCAACACAGGGGCGAACCCCCGGGCGTCTCCCAGCATCATCTACTTAGGAGTTGTAATGACCGACAACAGAGTATCCGAGGTTCGAACGACACAACGAGAACCGGAACGAGAACAACGCATCTTCACCTTCAAGGCTACCCAGCTGGTCTGGCTGCTCTTCGGGATCCTCGAGGCCCTTCTTGCGCTGCGGATCGGCTTGAAGCTGATCGGGGCCAACCCGGATAGCCCGATCGCCGCCTTTGTCTATGGCTTCACCAGCCTCTTCCTGGCCCCCTTCGAGGGTTTGGTGGGCACACCGCAGACGGGCGGCATGGTGCTGGAAATCACATCCGTGATCGCCATGCTGGTGTACGCCTTGATCGCATGGGCACTGGAAAGACTCATCTGGGTGATCTTCTACCGCCCGCGCGGGCCCGTGGACACTCGGACCACAACCATCGACCATAGCACGCAAGGGTAGGAAGACAGTGGAATGCACCCTGGGCGTGACCAAAGAAGCACGGAAGCCGGGCGACCGGCTCCTTCCCTGAGCGCGGTGCAGATCGGGTGGGTGATTGGTTGCCAGGTGCTCACCCGGGCCGACCGTTGAAGGCAGGGACCATGCACGCCGCGGCGCGTATCACGCCTCGACGTGTCCACCTGCCCGGGCCCAGGTTCCGTCGCCTCACGACAATACGCAGTAATAACGATCCAACCCATTCTTCAGCATAGGAGTTGACAAATGGAAGACGGTATCGAGAAGCGAGAGTACAACCTGAACGGCACGAAGAACGTGCTCATCGGCCTTGTGATCGGCAGCCTGGCCGGGGCGGCCACCATGCTTCTGTTCGCGCCCCAGTCGGGGATGCAGACGCGCGCCCAGATTCGACGCAAGAGTATCCAGTTGCGCGATCGGACAACCTCGTCGGTGAAGAACGCACTGGAGCAGGCGCGCCACAATGCCGACGAGGTCACCGCTGGCGTTCGTGAGAAGGCCGTGGAACTGAAGCAGCGCGGACAAGACAAGCTCGTGGAACAGATGGAGCGTGTCTCCGAGGCCCTCGACGCCGGTAAGAAGGCGGTCAAGGCTGCTTGAGACTAGGGACCGCGTCCATCCAGTCGGCGGACCAAAGGTCGCGGGTGCAAGGGTTTCCGATCGCGTCCCAAGGGAGGAGGAGCTCATGAAGCAATGCAGTGAACTGATGACGAAAGATCCTGTCTGCTGCCTGCCCGACAGCTCGGCGGCGGACGCAGCCCGGCTGATGAAACGGGAGAACATCGGTCCGATACCCGTGATCGAAAACGAGCGGACTCGAAAGCTGGTCGGCATCGTGACCGATCGCGATCTCGCCCTGAAGATCGTGGCCGAAGGGCGTGACCCCACATCCACGAAAGTGGAGGCGGTCATGACGCGCGAGGTGGTCACGTGCCGCGCGGAGGACGATCTGCAGAAAGCCTTGAACGCCATGTCCGAGCATCAATTGCGGCGCATTCCTGTTGTGGACAACGACAACAGGATCCTGGGGATCATATCCCAGGCAGACGTGGCGACGCGCGTCGACCAGTCCGAGAAGACCGCCGCCGTAGTGAAGGGAATCTCGCAATCCAACGCAAAGTGAGAGAGCTCACCTAGGATCTCAGCTTCCTGGCTTCTGAAGTCCGGGCCTCCCTCGGCCCTCCATCGACAACTACCACACCGGGTAGATGGCATGAAGGAGAAATCTCATGTGGACCATCATCGTTATCCTGCTCGTACTGTGGTTGCTCGGCGCCTTTGGCCCGAGGTTCATCCCCAGCATCCCACGCACGGGCAACTTGATCCACATCCTGATCATCATCGTGATCGTCCTGGTTGTCCTGGAAGTGCTGAAGTGAGAAGGGTCTAGTTCGAAGGCCCAGGCTTGCAGGTGCCAGAACAACCGAAAGCACATGGTAGCGCACTCCGCAGCCGCAGCTACCATGTGTTCTCGAACGGTGTCCGGTTTGCGAGGCCGTCCGCCCCGCCGCATCCTCTTCCGTCGGCTGGGCGTTTCCGACATGGCCGCACCATCGGAGTGATCCATTGGCCTCCGCAGGCGCTCCAAGTAGGGCATCCCGCCGGCGCACCCCAGCGACGCGTCCCGGCGGCATCCGCACAGCCGTGAATTCTCCGAGCGAGAACCACCGCGCGATTCTGGAGGGCATCGCTCATCGAGCCATGCTCGAACGAGGGTTGCTCCCCGACTTTTCCGCCGCCGCCCTGGCCGAGCTCAAGGAGCTTCCTCTGCCTGCAGACCCGGACGGCGACCCGCCGGATGGTTCCCGCGGGGTCCGAGATCTGCGGGGTCTTCCGTGGGCTTCCATCGACAACGATGACTCGCGGGACCTGGATCAGCTGACGGTTGCCGAGGCGCTGCCGACCGGCCGAGTCCGTCTTCTGGTGGCCGTAGCGGACGTAGTCTCCATGGTCCCCGACGGCTCCGCCATCGATGAACATGCTCGCCACAACACCACCTCGGTCTACACCGCCGCCAGGATCTTCCCGATGCTTCCGGAGAGGCTTTCGACGGATCTCACCTCTCTCAATCCAGGACAGGAACGTATGTCGATGGTTGTCGAGATGGTGGTTGAGCCGGATGGCACCCTTCAGGATTCCGGGGTCTACCGGGCATGGGTCATCAACCATGCCAAGCTCGCCTACCGCAGTGTAGCGGCCTGGCTGGACGGGAACGCCAGCCCGCCGGAGGCTCTCGCCGCGGCGGTAAAGGGACTGGACGAGACTCTGCGCCTCCAGGACAGCACCGCCCAGAGGATGAAGGCTTACCGGCATATTCATGGGGCCCTCAGTCTGGAGACGATTGAAGCCAAAGCTCAATTCGACGGAGATCGAATCCGCGCATTGGATCTGGAGGAGGCGAACCGCGCCAAGGAGATCATCGAGAACCTGATGATCGCGGCCAACGGCGTGACCGCCCGCTATCTCGCGGCCAAGGATTTTCCTTCGATCCGCCGCGTCGTGCGCGCCCCAAAGCGCTGGGAACGGATCGTTGCCTTGGCCGCGGACCGTAACTTCGCGCTCCCGAGCCTTCCTGATGCCAAGGCGCTGGAAGGATTTCTGGTCAAGGAGAAGGCCGCGGATCCCGTGGGATTCCCCGACCTGTCTCTGGCGGTGATCAAGCTTCTGGGCGCCGGGGAGTACGTGGCCGAGCTGCCTCAAGGGAACGCGCAGGGACACTTCGGCCTGGCCGTCAGAGACTATGCACATTCCACGGCCCCCAATCGGCGCTATCCCGACCTGATCACCCAGCGCTTGCTGCGGGCAGCCGTGGATGGCGAGCCGGCGCCCTACCGCAAAGACGAGTTGGACGTCCTGGCCGCCCATTGCACCGAGGGAGAAGACGCAGCCAACAAGGTCGAACGGCAGGTGGCGAAATCCGCGGCCGCCCTTCTGTTTCGATCGAGAATCGGAGAG
>DASSGB010000111.1:0-13933 GCA_035693825.1 Anaerolineales bacterium | reverse complement strand
CGACGGGTGGCGCCGGTGAACAAACGACCAGCCCCCTCACCGGCCAACAGGCAACGATGGAGGCCGTTCGATCAGCCCTCCTGACTCAGACCGCCCAGGTCGGCCAGGGCAACACCTCGCCGACTCCGCCGGCCCCCACCCAACTGCCTTCGTCCACGGCGACCGCCATTATCGCCGTCGGGAGCCCGGCGGTCACCTCGACCTTTGTGTCCGGGATCCCGGCCGTGACCTCCGCCCCGACGGCTCGGCCGACCGCCCGGCCGAGTTCCGACCGACCGGATGAATGGACCCTTCAGGAAGGCGAGTGGCCGTACTGCCTCGCCCGCCGCTTCGACGTCCATCCGGACGACCTGCTGGCGATCAACGGGCTGACCGGGGACACGCTGCTCGAGCCCGGCCTGGTCCTCAAGATTCCGGATGACTCCGACTTCCCCGGCCCGCGGGCCTTGCTTTCTCATCCGACCAATTACACCGTCAAGATCGGCGACACCATCTACGCCATTGCCTGCGCCTTCGGCGACGTCGATCCGCGCGACATCGCCTCGGCCAACGGGCTCAGCTCGCCCTACAACCTGACCCCGGGGTCGGTCATCAAGATCCCGTAGCCTGGTTGAGGGTAAGGTCAACCTGCCCGGCGGGGGATGGGGCCAACCCTCCCCCGCCTCTTGTATCTCGTCCTCGAGGTGACCCATGCTGCCGGAGGTCCAACACTCCGAAATCGTCTACCGCGGCCGCGCCTTTGTCGTCCGGCGCGATCGCGTGCGTTTTCCCAACGGTCATTCGAGTGAGTTGGATATCGTCGATCATCCGGGCGCCGTGACCCTGGTGCCCATCGACCGCGGACAGGTGTGCATGGTGCGCCAGTATCGCCACTCGGCCGGTCAGGTCCTGCTTGAGCTGCCGGCCGGAACGCTCGAACCGGGGGAAGACCCGCGGGCCTGCGCGGCGCGCGAGTGTCGTGAGGAAATCGGGATGGCGCCCGCCCGGCTGGTGCCAATCGGAGAAGCGTTTCTGGCGCCCGGCTATTCGACCGAATACATGTACTTTTATCTCGCCACCGAACTCTCACCCGCCCCGCTCGACGCCGACCTCGACGAAGATCTCGCTCTCGAACGGGTTCCGATTCGTGCCATCCCGGAGCGCATCGCCTCCGGCGAGCTGAGGGATGCGAAATCCCTGGCCGCGCTGTTCCTGGCCAGGGAATGGCTGGAGGACTGACCTTTCTTCATAGCCCTGCCGGGGACTTGTAGCTTGAGGAGCTCCCGAAAGGCCGTTGGGCGAGAGGTTGTTCATGGTAGGGGCGGCTCGCGAGCCGCCCCTACGTTATGATGTCCGTCGCCCGACGGTCTTTGCGCTTCGCGCCTCGCTTCAAGTCCCTCAGGGGGATGTCCCCGACGGGATGCGAAGCGCGACGAAGCGCAATCCCCGGCAGGGCCATAGGTTGTGGTATACTCCGACGCGCCGCGCCGCCCAGAAGCTTCGGGCGGCCGGTTGTGCGGAAATCCCCGGCCAGGTGAAGAGCATGTCCGAAGAGATGAAACACGTCGAAGCCAAAGTCAACCCGGAGATCCCCGAGATTCGCCCCGGGGACACCGTCAGCGTGCACGTGCGGATCAAAGAAGGCGACCGCGAGCGCGTGCAGGAGTTCCGCGGCACCGTCATTCGGCTGCGCAAGGGCGGCAACAACTCCAATTTCACCGTGCGCCGGCTGGCCTCCCATGGTGTGGGCGTCGAGCGCACGTTCCTGCTTCGCTCGCCGCGCATCGAAAAGGTCGAGGTTCAGCGGCAGGCGCGCGTGCGGCGGGCGCAGCTGTACTATCTGCGGGATCGAACGGGCAAGAGCGCGCGGCTCGACGAGCGGCGCAAGGAGCAGGCCGGATAACCTCCGGAAAGCGACAGACGGTTTCCCACGATGCAGCCAGCCGGCTGCATCGGCGATTCAAGGGCCGGCGCGCAAACTTCCCGCGCGGGAGGCTGCAACTTGACGGCGAAGCGCCCCCGGGAGTAGCCTAACCACGATGGCCAGTCCTTGCATCGGGCTTTTCGACTCCGGCATCGGAGGGCTCTCGATCCTACGTGAGGTTCGCCGCCTGCTGCCTGCGGAGGATCTCGTCTATGTCGCCGACCAGGCTCACGTACCCTACGGGTCGAGACCCAAGGAGGAGGTCCGTTCTTTCTCCGAGGCCATCACCCGGTTTCTGATTGACCGTCAGGCGAAGCTGGTCGTGGTGGCGTGCAACACGGCCTCGGCCGTGGCCCTCCATCCTCTGCGCCGGACATTTCCCCAGGTTCCCTTCGTCGGCATGGAGCCGGCGGTCAAACCCGCGGCACAGGCGACGCGCTCGGGCGTCGTCGGCGTGCTGGCCACACCGGCGACGTTTCAGGGCGAGTTGTTCGCCTCGGTGGTCGAGCGCTTCGCCGCCGGAGTGCGCGTCGTCGAGCAGACGGCGCCCGGGCTCGTCGAGCAGATCGAGGCCGGCGACCTGGACGGCCCGGTGACGCGCGGGATCGTCGATCGGGCCCTCAGGCCGCTGCTCGAGCAAGGCGCCGACGCCATCGTCCTGGGTTGCACACACTACCCGTTCGTGATCCCCCTCATCCAGGAGCTGGCTGGACCGAACGTTCAGGTCATCGACCCCTCGCCGGCCATTGCCCGCCAGACGCAGCGCCTCCTGGCCGAGAAGCGGATCGCCGCGGACGGCGTGGAACCCGGTCGCGTAGTGCTTTACACCAGCGGAGACACGGAAAGCCTGCAGGCGTGGTCCGCGCGGGCGCCCGAGTTCGCCGGCGAAATCGAACGCGCGCAATGGATAGCTGGGACTCTCGCGACCGTCGCGTGACGCAGGCTACCGCGCAGCGTCCCCGTGAGGAAGCCTGCGGCTTCGAAGCGCGCGATGCTGCCAGGCCTCCCCGCCGACGGCCGATGGCTAAAGGCCGACGGCTGATGGCTGACGGCTGATGGCCAGTAATCCTCTCCGAATCACCATCTTCCACACGAACGACATGCATGGGCGCATGGAGGCCATGGCCCGGCTCAGCGCGTTCGCCAGGCAGCTTCGCCGCGAGGCCGAGGCGGAAGGCCGGCGGGTGTTCTTCTGGGACGCGGGAGACGCTCTCGATCGACGTTTTCGGGCCTGCGGCCTGAGCAAAGGTGCGGCGCTGGCGCCCGTGCTGAACGCCATGGGTTACAGCTTGATGGCTATGGGCAACGATATCGCCTTGACCTATGGCCCGCAGGCCATGTCTGCGCTGGCAAAGCGACTGTCGTTTCCGGTTCTGGCCGCGAACTTCCGCGATGGGGATGGCCCGTTGATAGCCGGACTTCAAGAGTCGGCAACCTTCCCAGCAGGCGAGGGGATTTCGCTGGGCGTCTTCGGGTTGACGGCTCCGTGGGAGGGCATGTACGAGGGTTTCGGGATCCACATGCCCGACAGCCTCCAGACGGCTCGAAGGCTCGTCCGCTCGCTGCAAGGCGCCGGAGCGACCGTCATTGTGGTTCTCTCACACCAGGGCTTGGAAGACGACAAGCGGCTGGTCGAGGCGGTCGAGGGTATTGACCTGGTGATCGGTGGGCACTCCCACACGCGCCTCGAGACCGGTGTCGAACACCAGGGCGTTCTCATTGCGCAGGCCGGGGATTTCGCCCAGGCGCTCGGGGTGATCGAGTTGGAGATCGATGCCGCGAGCGGTCGGCTCCTGCGCCGTACGGCACGCCTCGAGAAGGTGCCGGTCGACGGACCTGCCGATCCCGCCTTCTTGGCAGCCCTGGCCCAGGCAGAAACGGAAGCCGAGGCGATAGCTGCGCAAGTGATTGGGGAGGCTTTGCACGAGCTGGCCCTGGATTTCCGCGCCGAGTGTGCGCTCGGGAATCTTGCGGCCGACGCCCTGCGAGACCGCATGCGGGCCGAGGCGGCGCTGATCATCGCCGGACAATTCCGCCAAGGCTTGCCGGCGGGCAAGATCACCCTCGGCGACCTCGACTCCTGCTCGTCCTCCACGGCCAATCCCCAGCGAACTCGGGTGCGCGGCGCGCAGATCGTAGAAGCCCTCGAGCGCGGATTGGACCCGGAGGTCAGCCAGGCTTCGCCCCATTCGCTTCGCGGCACTCCCATCGGCCGACCCCAGATCAGCGGCATCGCCGTCGAGTACGACCCGAGGTCCGCGGTGAGACGGCGCGTCCGAAAGGTCCTGATCCACGGCGAACCGCTTGTGCCGGATCGGATGTATTGGCTGGCCCATACCGACGCGGAGACTTTCGAGGGAATCGGCGTCCTGACGCTGGAGCCGGATCAGGTCACTGAATCCGAACGCCCGACGATCGTGCGCGAGGTTATCGAGGACTACGTGAGGGCCCACTCGCCGCTGGCGGCGCCGAAGCTGGATCGGTGGAGGCAGGCGGGCTGAAACCCAGACCCGTTTTGCGCAGTAAAACGGGTTTGGGGCCGGTGGTCATTCCGCCTGAGGCACGCCGGCCGTCTCGAGGTCCTTGGCGGCGATACTGGCGACGGCGGCGACGGTCTCCCCCTCGCGCAGATTGATGACGCGCACGCCCATCGTCGCCCGGCCGGCGCGCTTGATGTCGCCGACCTTCGTGCGCAGCACGATGCCGCCGCTGGAGATGATGGTCAGATCGTCGTCATCGCGAACGACGCGCGCCGCCCGCACGGGCCCGGTGACGTCCAGTTTGTCTTTGCTGAGGGTCAGAACGCCCATCGTGCCACGGCCCTTGGCAGCGTACTCCGCCAGGGGCGTTCGCTTGCCGTAGCCGTTGGCGGTCACCACGAGCAAGTCGTCCTTCTTGCTGACGACGTCGGCACTGGTGACTTCGTCCCCCGGGCGAAGGAGAATGCCGCGCATCCCCGCCGCCGGCCGCCCCATCGATCGAACCGAGGTCTCGGAAAAGCGCAGCGCCTGGCCCTGGCGAGTCACGATGATCAACTCATCCTTGCCCCTGGTCAGCCGAACCCATCCGAGCACATCTCCCTTTTCGAGGCTGATGGCGATGAGCCCCGACGGGCGCACGTCGGCAAACTCGGAAAGGGCCACGCGCTTGATCTTGCCCTTGCGGGTGAACATCGTGCAGTACGTGGCCGCCTCGAAATCCGGCACGGCGACGGCGGCCGTGACCGTCTCGTCGCTGCCCATGGCCAGAATGCTGGCCATGGGGATACCACGATCGGTCCGATCGGCGGCGGGGATCTGGTAGGCCTTCTCCGAATAGACTTTCCCTCGGTCGGTGAAGAACAGCACCGTGTCGAGCGATCGGGCCGGAAGGAGCATCATCAGCTCGTCCTCGCCCCGCATCGAATGCCCGGTGACGCCGCGCCCGCCACGCCCCTGGCGGCGGTAGGTTTGCGCGGCGACGCGCTTGATGTAGCCGCGTTCGGTCAGGCTGACCAGCACCGCCTCGTCGGCGACGAGGTCTTCCTCCCGCAGCTCCTCGCTGGCTTCCGGGGCCAGGCGCGTGCGCCGCGGGTCGCCGTATTTGTCGACCAGTTCGCCCAGGTCGGACTGAATCAAAGCCAGGATCTTCTTCGGATGGGCCAGCAGGTCTTCCAGATAGCCGATCTGATCCAGCACCTGCTTGTGCTCGTCTTCGATCTTCTGGCGCTCGAGAGCCGCCAGGCGCCGCAGCTGCATGTCGAGGATGGCCTGCGCCTGAAGATCGCTCAACGAAAAGCGCTGCATGAGGCGCTCTTTGGCGACGTCGGCATCCGGCGACTGGCGAATGGTGGCGATGACGTCGTCGAGCTGAGCCAGCGCGATGAGCAAGCCATCCAGGATGTGCGCCCGGGCGCGGGCCTTGGCCAGCTCGAAGGTCGAACGGCGCGTGATGACCGTGCGCCGGTGCTCGATGAAGATCTGCAGGGCGCGCTTGAGCGACAACAGCCGCGGTTCGCCGTCCACCAGGGCCAGCAGCTGCACGCCAAAGGTCGTCTGCAGGGGTGTGTACTTGAAGAGCTGGTTGAGGACCTTCTTGGGTTGGGCGCCCTTTCGCAGCTCGACCAGAATGCTCAGGCCGCGTCGATCGGATTCGTCGCGCAGATCGGAGATGTCCGCCAGACGGCCCTCGCGTGCCAGCTCGGCGATGCGCTCGATGAGGGCCGACTTGTTGACCTGGTAGGGGATCTCGGTGATGACGATTCGGTGCCGGCCGCCGTCTTCCTCGATCTGGGCCTGGGCCCGAAGCACGAGACGGCCCTTGCCGGTTACGTAGGCCTGCTTGACGCCTTCCACGCCGACGATCATCCCGCCGGTCGGGAAGTCCGGCCCGGGGACATGCGCCATCAACTCATCGACGGATACGTCGTCGAGGCGGTCGTAGTTGTCGATCAGATGGCGCAAAGCCGAGGCCAGCTCGCCCAGGTTGTGCGGCGGAATGTTGGTCGCCATGCCGACGGCGATGCCGGATGAACCGTTGAGCAGCAGGTTGGGCAGTCGCGAGGGCAGGACCACCGGCTCCTGAAGCGAGCCGTCGAAGTTGTCGACGAAGTCGACGGTCTCCTTCTCGATGTCGACCAGCATCTCTTCCGCCATGCGTCCGAGGCGGGCCTCGGTGTAGCGCATGGCGGCGGGCGAGTCCCCGTCGATCGAGCCGAAGTTTCCCTGGCCGTCGACCAGCAGGTAGCGCATGGCGAAGTCCTGGGCCATGCGGGCCATGGCGTCGTAGACGGCGGCGTCCCCATGGGGGTGGTACTTGCCCAGAACCTCACCGACGATGCGGGCCGACTTGCGGTAGCTGCCGGAGGCCCGGATGCCCATGTCGTGCATGGCGTACAGGATGCGCCGATGGACCGGTTTGAGCCCGTCGCGGGCGTCCGGCAGGGCGCGCGCCACGATGACGCTCATGGCGTAGTCGAGGTACGCCCCGCGCATCTGTTCGTCGATGTCGACCTGTCGAATGGTGCCGATGTCCATGGTCGCTGCCGGTGGGGGTCAGGAAAAACCCGCCGTAGGCGGGCTTACATGAATTATACCGCGGGGCCCGGCAGCCGGCGGGCCGAGTGGCCCCAAACCCGGTTTGCCGCGGCAAACCGGGTTTGGGTTTCGCCTCGTTGACGCCCTCCCCGGGCGGTGCTACAACACTGCTATTCCCCTCGCCGGAGGAGCCATGCAACCCCGTCGCCGCCCGCTCGGCCGAACCGTCCTCCTCGTCGTCCTGATGATCGTGGTCGTCCTGGGGCTGGCCGGAGTACTCACCGTACGCCGCTCCTTCCCCCGGACGGACGGCTCGCTGAACCTCCCGGGCCTGCACGCCCAGGTCGAGGTCCTCCGCGATGCCCTGGGCGTGCCGCAAATCTACGCTCAGGATGAGCATGACCTTTTCATGGCCCAGGGTTTCGTCCACGCCCAAGATCGCTTCTGGCAGATGGACTTCTGGCGCCACCTGGGCTCGGGGCGCCTGGCGGAAATGTTCGGCGAATCGCAGGTCGAAACGGACGCGTTCATCCGCACCATGGGCTGGCCGCGACTGGCGGAAGCGGAATACGCCGCGGCCGAACCGGAGATTCGGGCCGTGCTCGAGGCGTATGCCGCCGGCGTCAATGCCTACATCGAGCAGCGGCAGGGCGCGGCCCTTTCGCTGGAATACGCCGTCCTGGGCCTGATCAACTCGGGGTATGAACTCGAACCCTGGACGCCGATTCACTCCCTGACCTGGGCCAAGGCCATGTCCTACGATCTCAGCGGAAACGCCGACGCCGAACTTCGGCACGCCATCTTGGCGGCACAACTGGGTGACGAACGCGTCGCCGACTTGCTCCCCGCCTACCCGGATAACCATCCGGTCATCGTCGAGGGTTTCGGAGGCTCGGCCACGACATCAGCACCGATCGACTCCGTCGACTCCGAAGCCTTCGGCCCCATGGCGGGGGCGCTGACACGATTTGAAAACCTCAATGCCCTCACCGGCGGCGCGCAACCCGGCCTGGGTTCGAACAACTGGGTGATCGGCCCGGAACGCACGACCACAGGCGGGCCCCTGCTCGCCAATGACCCCCACCTGAGCATCCGCATACCCTCCATCTGGTACGCAATCGGCCTGCACTGCGAGTGCGGCTACAACGTCATCGGCTCGTCCTTCGCCGGTTTGCCGGGTGTCGTCTTCGGCCACAACGAGCGCATAGCCTGGGGCGTGACCAACGTCGGACCCGACGTGCAGGACCTGTTTCTCGAGCGCATCAATCCCGACAACCCCCTCCAGTACGAGCTCGACGGGGAATGGATCGACATGACCGTGCGTGAGGAAGTCATCCATGTCGCCGGCAGCGAGCCGCAGACCATCACCGTGCGCGAGACACGTCACGGCCCGGTACTGTCGGACGCGTGGGAATCGGGCGCAGCCTTCGCCGAATCCGCCTCGAGCCTCGGCGGAGAGACCTACGCCATCAGCTTCCGCTGGACAGCGCTCGAGCCTTCGCGCATCCTGCAGGCGGCCCTGGGATTGAATCGCGCCGAGAATTGGGACGACTTCCGCCAGGCGTTGAGGGACTGGGACGTGCCGTCCCAGAATTTCGTCTACGCCGATGTGGACGGCAACATCGGCTACCAGATGCCCGGAAAGATACCCGTGCGCTCGGTCGGCACGGGAACGGTTCCGATCTCCGGGTGGCTCAGCGCCAACGAGTGGACGGGCTACGTGCCCTTCGATGAGCTTCCGAACGTCTACAACCCGTCAGCCGGATTCGTCGTGACGGCCAACAACGCCGTCGTCGGTGCCGATTATCCCCACTTGATCACAACCAGGTTCGACCTCGGCTACCGTGCGGCGCGCATCGTGGAGCTGATCGAGGCCGCGCCCCAAATCGATGCCGAGGCGATCCGCAGCATTCACGGAGACAACTTCAACCCGGCCGCTCCCGCGCTGGCGCCGGTGCTCCTCGGGCTGGACTACGAGGCTCATGACGCGCCGGAGCTGGCCGAGACGATCTCCCTGTTGGACGGTTGGGACTATCAGAACGACATGGACTCGCCCGAGGCGGCGCTTTTCAACGCCGTGTGGCGGCATACGTTGCTGCGCACCTTTGCCGACGAGCTGCCCGACAACTGGATTCCGGATGACGACCTGGGCGTTCTTCTGACGGGCGAACTGCTGGCAACGCCGGGAAGCACCTGGTGGGACGATCTGCAGACCAGCATCGTCGAGATGCGCGATGCGACCCTGGTGGCCGCGGTTCAGGACGCGTTGGCCGAGCTGCGCGATCGGCTGGGGGACGATCCTGCAAAATGGACATGGGGCGGACTGCACGGAGCGACGTTCGAGAACGAGACCCTGGGCCGGTCCGGGATTGGACCGATCGAGGCCCTGTTCAACCGGGGCCCCTTCCCCACCTCGGGGGGATCGGCGATTGTCAACGCAACCGGGTGGGCGCCGGAAGTGGATTACGCCGTCCGATCGGCGCCCTCCGAACGGGTCATCATGGACCCCGCCGACTGGGATCGGTCGCTGTGGATCCACACCACGGGTCAATCCGGCCACGCGTTCCATCCGCACTACATCGATATGGCCGATCTGTGGCGGAGCATCCAGTATGCGCCGATGCTCTGGACGCGCGCCGCCATCGAGGCCGCGGCGGAGGAACGATTGGTGCTGACACCCTGAGGAGTAGTGGTCAGTGGTGAGTTACTCTCCCCCTTTCAGGGGGAGGGTAGGCTGAGGGTGGCTCCCAACAAACCAACGGCCCGGGCCTGAAGCCCGGGCCGTTGCGCGTTCGAAGGCCGTGCCTTCAGATGATCAGCACTCGCTCCGTCACGAGCAAGCACATCACGCTCATCACGACCACGGTGAAGAACAGCAAGATCGCGATCAACAGGCGCTGGCCGGCGGTCATGCCCAGAATACGCCCGCTGCGGCGCGGCTCGTCACCGTACTCCTCGGTGGGGAAGCTCACCGCTTCGCCGCGAGGCTCGGGACGATCCGTCAGCTCCCGTAGGTTATCGAACATCCTCGGCCTCCTGGGTGACTCTGTCCACTGGCGGAGAGTGTAAGTCAAACCGGGCCGCTGTCAACCGGCCGCAGATGCATGGCACCCTGCAGCAGCAGGCTGTCCCCGTTCTCCAGCCGCAATCGCAACTCGCCTCTCGGGCCAAGGCCGGAGAGACGACCTCGCCAGGCGCGCCCCTCCCCCTCCACATGGACCTCCTCGCCTCGAAACGCCAGGGCCGCTTCCCACGCCGTGAGGATCTCCCCCAGGCGGAACGATCGATGCCATCGGTTCAGCGCCCCCAGGATGCCTGCCAGCAACTCGGCCCGATCGACTCGCCGGCCCACGACGGTGTCGACACACTCGGCGGGGTAGTCCAGCGTCTTCGGGCCGGGCACCGACCCCGGATGGACGTTGACCCCGATGCCGATGACGACGTAGGCAAGAGCCTCGTCCCGCCATGCCGCCTCGGCCAGCACACCGGCGACCTTCCGCCCGTCGACCAGCACATCATTGGGCCACTTGATCTCGGCCGCCGCGCCGAGTTCCAACAGGCCCTCGCGCGTCGCAAGCGCGCCCAGCGCCGTCCAGACGGATTGCATCTCGGAAGGATGGTGCTGGGATCGAAGGACAACACTGAATGCGAGGCCGGCCCCGGGAGGCGTGAACCACGTCCGCCCGCCGCGACCACGGCCGGCGGTCTGTTCATCGGCGACGACCAGGGTTCCCTCCGGCGCGCCGGCCTCGGCCAGTTCCTTCGCGCGATCGTTGGTCGAACCGATGGATTCGTAGAAGTGGACCTCATCGGCCAGACCGCCGGCCGGAAGCAGCGCACGAAGCTGCAAACCATCCAGCATGGAGGGCATTGTAACCTTCATCGCGAGGTTGGGTGAGTCTCGGTCGAGGGGAGGCGCAGGGTTCTCTGCTACAATTCTGCGCAGGACCATGAAACGCCTCTGGTCTCCCTGGCGGATGGCCTACATCGAAGAGCGAAATCCAGACCCGGGCTGCCTGTTTTGCCTCCGGTTGGCCGAGTCCGACGGCCCCGACAATCTCATTCTGCATCGCGGCCGGCGCGCCTTCGTCATCCTGAATCGTTTTCCCTATACCAACGGACACCTGATGGTGGTCCCCAATGACCACCACGCCTCTCTGGAAGACCTCGACGCCGATACACTGGCGGAGCTGATGGCCCTCTCGACACGCGCGCTCAGAGCTCTGCGTCGCGCCTATGGCGCCGAAGCGTTCAATCTGGGTGTCAACATCGGCGCCGCGGCTGGAGCCGGCGTCGCCGACCATGTACACCTGCACGTCGTGCCGCGTTGGGGAGGGGACACGAACTTCATGGCCACGGTAGGCGAGGCGCGGGTCATCCCGGAAGATCTTGCCACCACCTACCGCCGGCTCTCCGAGGCGTGGCAAGCCGTCTGACGCCTTGAGTGGCCTGTCAGGAGCCCCATGAACGACCACAACGATTCCAACGAAGCCGTCATCCTGAGCGCTGTGCGCACGCCCATGGGCCGCTTTCAAGGCTGCCTGGGGCCGCTGACCGCGCCCCAACTGGGCGCGGCCGTCGTCCGTGAGGCTGTGAGGCGCGCCGGAGTCGATCCCGGGGCGATCGACGAGGTCATCATGGGCGATGTCGTCACCGCCGGCATCGGCCAGGCGCCCGCACGCCAGGCGGCGCTGTTCGGCGGCCTGCCCGACACGACGCCCGCCACGACCGTCAACAAAGTCTGCGGCTCCGGGTTGAAAGCCTGCATGTTCGCCGCGCAGGCTATCCGCGCCGGCGACGCGCAGGTCCTCGTTGCCGGCGGCATGGAAAGCATGAGCCAGACGCCTTTCTTGCTGCACGCGCGCACCGGGTTGCGCTACGGCCACAACCAGCTCGTCGACGCATTGTTACACGACGGCCTGTGGGACCCCTTCGAGAACTGGGCCATGGGCATGGCGGCCGAGTACATCGCCGATCGTCACGAGGTCACTCGCGAAGCCATGGACCGCTTTTCCCTGGCCAGCCATCAGCGAGCTGTGGCGGCAATCGATTCGGGGAAGTTCAAGGACGAGATCGTGCCGGTGGAGGTTCCCGGCAAGGGCGGCACGAAAACGATCGCCGAAGTGGATGAGACGCCGCGGCGTGACACGACCCTCGACAAGCTCGCCGCGCTCAAACCCGCCTTCAAGCCCGACGGCCGCGTCACGGCGGGGAATGCGCCCGGTTTGAACGACGGCGCGGCGGCGTTGGTTCTCGCCAGCCGTTCCACCGCCGAGAGCCTGGGGGTCAAACCGCTGGCGCGCGTTCTGGCCTACACCCAGGCTGCCGTCCCGCCCAAGGACCTGTTCATCGCACCGGCGCGGGCCTTGCCCAAGCTGCTCAAGCGCCTGGGCTGGCGTTTCGCCGACGTGGATTTGATGGAACTCAACGAGGCCTTCGCCGCGCAGGTCCTGGCCGACGGTTACGCCCTGGCTGAAGACGGATGGGACTGGGATTGGGACAAGGTCAACGTCAACGGCGGCGCGATCGCCTTGGGGCACCCGATCGGCGCCTCGGGGGCGCGCATCCTGACGACGCTCCTGTATGCGCTGCGCGACCGCGGCCTTCGGCGCGGCATTGCTTCCCTGTGCCTGGGAGGCGGCGAAGCCGTGGCCATGGCGGTCGAGATCGAAGACTGACTCCAGACCGGGAGCGTGCCCGCAACCATCCCCGGAGGACATTCCATGGTCGTCAACAACATCGTCGTCGTCGGCGCCGGGACCATGGGCAACGGCATCGCCCAGACAGCCGCCATCGCCGGCTATCGTGTCACCATGACCGACGCCTTTCCCGAGGCCCTGACCAAGGGCAAGGCGTCGATCGCCAAATCGGTGGAGCGCCTGGTCTCCAAGCAGGCGATCACCGAGGAGCAGAAATCGGCTGCGCTCCAGATTCAGACGGCGTCCGATCTGGAGGCGACGCGCGGCGCCGATCTGGTGATCGAAGCCGCCACCGAAATGCTGGAGCTGAAACTCAGGCTCTTCGCCGAGTTGGATCGGCTGGCCCCGGCCCAGGCGGTGCTCGCTTCCAACACGTCGTCCATCTCGATCACTCGACTGGCGGCAGCCACCCGTCGCCCGGACAAGGTGATCGGGATGCACTTCTTCAACCCGGTGCCGGTGATGAAGCTGCTCGAGCTGGTGCGGGGGCTGGGCACGTCGGACGAAACGGCGTCGATCGCCACGGAAGTCGGGCGGCGCATGGGCAAGGAGCCGGTCGAGGCCAAAGACTCGCCGGGTTTCATCTCCAACCGAATTCTCTGCCCGATGATCAATGAGGCTATCTTCGCCCTGGAGGAAGGCCTCGGCACGCCCGAGGCCATCGACAGCATCATGAAGCTGGGCATGAGCCACCCCATCGGACCTCTGGCGCTTGCCGACCTCGTCGGGCTGGACGTGGTTCTCTTCGTGATGGAAGTCCTGCACCGCGACCTGGGCGAAGACAAGTACCGGCCCGCCCCCTTGCTCAGAAGGATGGTCGATGCCGGTTACCTGGGGCGCAAGACCGGGAAGGGCTTCTACACCTACGGCGCCTGAGAGCGCACCTTTCAGGTAAGCCAGACCTGGCTCGAAGGCCGCGAAATCGCCAGGTGACGCCCACATTCCCTACGATATAATCCGCCGGCCGTTTCAGGAGCCTATCGAATGCTGAGAGCTCGCGTTTTGGTTGTTGGTCTTTCGCTGCTTGTCGCAGGTCTGGCCTGTGGCCCGCAAACCACCCCGGCGCCGATCGGGCCTGAGGCCACGAGCACCGTCGCTGAACCGCTGGAGGCGACGATCACGTCGGAACCCACGGCGACCAGTTTCCCGCCCCTTCCGCCGCGTCTGTGGATGACGTTCATGGGTTCGGGCAGCGAGGCAAAGTGGCTGGAGGGGACCACGGCCACCAACGTCACCCTGCCCATCAGCGTCGGGCAGTTCTACGACTTCGCCCCCTCGACCGGGAAGATCCTCTACGCCTCGCATTTTGCCTCGGT
>DASSGB010000110.1:0-9548 GCA_035693825.1 Anaerolineales bacterium | reverse complement strand
CTGACGAACAGGTCCATCTCGACCGTGCCCGACAAGGCGAGCTCGAGGGAGGTCTTCAAAATCGAGCACAGGTAGGACCCGAAACGCGATTCGGCCTGGGTCGTCTCGATCGGAGCCCCGCGCACCTTGAAGGCCAGCATTCCCGCGGCCTCGGCGATCTCTTCCGGGAAGTACACCTGGAAATGCCCCACGACCTTGCCGCCCTGTGCGCGCCAGCGGCGAACCGTAGGAAACGTGGTGTCCTCGATCAAGTGGCGCGCCTGGGTCAGGACGTCGTCCACCGATGGCTGGTCCGCATAACGGAAGGGCAGCACAGGTTCCATGCCCATCAGGCGCTGTCTCCGCGGGGGCCGGCTCCCGCAAGGCGTGCGGCGCGCGAGCCTTCGGGCCGGTGGGAGGCTGAATCGGCGCGAGCGGATTCAGCGAACAGCTCGGCCTCCTGGAGGTACCTCCAAGCCGGCTCTTCCAAACGCGATCGCAGCTCGGTCAGAAGTTCGTAGGCACGGTGCCCCCGCCATCGGCGCGGCAGGAGTTCATCAGGAAGCAGCGGATCGATTCGAGGGAACTCGGAATAGTCGTAGGTGGCCCAGAAGCGATGGACGAAACTCTCTTTCGGCGACAGGCCACCGTCTTTGGAATTGCGCAGACGACGGAGGACCGGCGTGTAGCGATCGAGGAATCTCGCATAGCGGGCGTCGATGGACGGCAGGTCCCAGCAAGAGCGAACGATGCGTTCCTGCTCCATGCCGTCCAGGTGTGCGCCGGTGAAGATGTGAAGGTAGGAAGCCGCGTCGAGCTCCGACACGAGTTTGCGGGCCTCGTCGACTCGGGGATAGGCGGCGATCAAGGTTCCGGGCTGTAGCGAGCCGTAGCCGATCCACGAGAGCCGCGTGCGGAGCCGGTGCCGTGTCAGGCGCCGCTCGCCGGGCAGGGAGAACGTGAGCACGGTCCACCGGCCATCCCACTGGCGGGGCCGCGGGCCGAAAAGGCGCGAACTTCCTTCGACGAGCAAGCTCCGCGTCCGCTCGGTGGCGCGGTACAGGCTTCGCTTCCCAACGCGGCGTGCCTCGAGCCATCCCCGCCGCTTCATGCGGGACAGGGTGGTCCGGGCGGCGCGCGAGCCCACGCCCAGCAGGCCGAGCACTTCCAACAGCCCCTGGGTCCAGGCGGCGCCGCCGGCCTCGAGCACGTAATCGCCGTAGAGGTTAAAGAGGACCAGCTGGGTGCGGGGGGAGGGCCTTCTCATATGATGCGTTCTTGTGTCGCGAGGCACAGAAGTGAGACACATTAAAGGTATCATGGAATCGCCCCGTGTCAATCTTGTGAACCCCTTCACACGCCGTGCCGATTCCATTCCGCTGCGCCTCAGGCCCGCTCCGGCTCACCCAGCGACAGTTGCTCGAGCACCAGATCGCCCATGCGGCTCGTCGACACACCGCTGCGCGTATCGACCGAAGGCACGGCCCCACTTCGCAGCAGGCCGCCCACGGCGCCTTCGACGCGCGCCGCGGCTTCCGCCTCGCCCACATGATCCAGGAGCATCGACACGGCCAGGATGGCTCCCAGGGGGCAGGCGGTGTTCTTGCCGGCGTGCTTCGGGGCCGATCCGTGGATCGGCTCGAACATCGACGAGCGCCCCGGATGCAGGTTGCCCGAAGCGGCAATCCCCATCCCGCCCTGGAGCATCGCCCCCAGGTCGGTGATGATGTCGCCGAACAGGTTGGTGGTGACGATGACGTCGAACCAGTCCGGATTCTTGATCATCCACATGCAGCAGGCGTCGACGTAAGCGTGATCGGTTTCGATATCGGGGAACTCACGGGCGACCTTGGCGAAGGATCGGGTCCAGATATCGTGGGGCCGGATGGCGTTGGCCTTATCGACCAGGGTCACCCGCGACGGTCGACCGGCCGCCTTTCGCTCCGCGGCCCGCCGCCGTGCCAGCTCGAAGGCGTAGCGGACGGCTCGCTCGCAACCCTTCCAGGTATAGACGCCGTTCAGCAGGGCGACCTCGTCGGGCGTGTCTTTCTTGAGGAAGCCGCCGATCTGCGCGTACTCGCCCTCGGTGTTCTCGCGCACAACGATGAAGTCGATGTCCTCCGGGCCTTTCCCCTTGACCGGGCACAGGCGTTCGTCGTAGAGCTTGATCGGGCGCAGGTTGATGTAGAGATCCAGCCCGAATCGAAGGCCGAGGATGACCGAGCGCTCGACCAGTCCGGGCTCGACGTCGGGATGGCCGATGGCGCCGAGCAGAACCGCGTCGAGCGTCTTCCACTCCTCGATCACTCGCTCGGGAACGAGCTCCTTCGTCTTCAGGTAGTACGCGCCGCTGTAGGGGTATTCGATGCGTTCGGTGCGGAAGCCGGCTCCGCTTTCGACGGCGTCCAGCACTCGCAGGGCCTGAGTCACGACCTCCGGCCCGATTCCATCCCCTGGAATGACTCCGATGCGATAGGTTTTCATCTCGTCTCCACGGCCGCCCTACGTCTCGGCGGCGAGTTGGCGGGCAATGATCAATCGCTGAATCTGGTTGGTGCCCTCGTAGATCTGCAGGATCTTGGCATCCCGCATCCACTTCTCCACCGGATAATCCCGCGTGAATCCGTAGCCTCCCAGAACCTGCACCGCGTCCGTGGTGACTCGCATGGCCGTGTCGCCGGCGAACGCCTTCGCCATGCTGGCTTCCTTGGTGCAGGGCTGCTTTCGATCGGCGAGCCAGGCGGCGTGCCAGGTCAGCCAGCGCGCGGCGTTGATCTGCATGGCCATGTCCGCCAGCAGAAAGCCGACGGCCTGGAAGTGTGCGATCGGTTTTCCGAACTGCGTTCGTTCATCGGCATACGCCAGCGCGTACTCGTAGGCGGCGCGCGCCACCCCAACGGCCCCCGCCGCCACGTGGATGCGGGTCACGTCGAACGTGCGCATGGCGATTCGGAATCCCTCGCCTTCCTCACCCAACCGGTTTTCGGCCGGGATCTCGACTCCGTCGAGCATCAGGCTGGCGGTCTGCGAGGCGCGGATCCCCAGCTTGCGTTCGACTTTGCCGGCGGATACCCCGGGCCGATCGGCTTCGACGATGAAAGCCGTGATACCATCCACCCCGCGGGCGATGTCCACCGTGGCAAACACGACGTAGACATCGGCGATACCGGCATTGGTGATGAACGTCTTCATCCCGTTGAGAATGTAGCGACTGCCGTCGCGGCGCGCCTGGGTGATGATCCCGGCTGCGTCCGAGCCGGCCGAGGGCTCGGTCAGGGCGAATGCGCCCAGGGTGACCTTTCCCGGCCGGCAGAAGAGCGGCAAGAGGCGCGCCTTCTGATCGGGAGTGCCGGCGAGCAAGATGGGCGTGGCGCACAGGCCCACACCGCCAAGGATCGTGCCCACGCCCGCGCATCCCCAGAAGATCTCCTCGTCGACCAGAGCCCGAGTCAGGACGCTTTCGACGCCGCCCCCCCCATACGCCTCGGGGATGTGGTAGGCAAGCAGGCCCGTCTCTGCAGCTTTCTCCAGGACGGGCCAGGGAACGGTTTCCGACTCATCCGCCTCGACCGAGGCGGGCCGAATCGTCCGCTCGGCGAAGCGGTGCGCCAGCTCGCGGAATTCGGTCTGCTCGGGACTCAACTCGAAATCGATCACGCCGACCGCTCCGCCAAACGTTCCTCGACGTAGGCCAGCAGGCCGCCGCGCTCGATAATGCGCTGCAGGAATGGAGGGTAGGGGGCCGCCTGGAAGGACGTGCCGCGCGTCAGGTCGCGAATCACGCCCAGGGCCGGCTCCACTTCGATCTCGTCGCCCTGGGCGATCCCGTCGACCGCCTCCGGGCACTCCAGGATCGGCAGTCCGATGTTGATGGCGTTGCGAAAGAAGATGCGCGCGAACGATTTGGCGATGACCGCCGAGACTCCGGCGGCTTTGATGCTGATGGGGGCGACCTCCCGCGAGGAGCCGCAGCCGAAATTGGTGTCGGCCACGATGATGTCGCCGCGCCGCATCTTCTTGACGAATTCGGGGTCGGCATCTTCCATGCAGTACTTCGCCAGTTCGCGTGGATCGGCGGTGTTGCAGCGGCGGGCGGGGATGATGGCGTCGGTGTCGACGTTCTTGCCGAAGGTCCAGACGCGGCCCCGGATGCGGACGCGCTCGCGCAAGTACTCGCGCCACAGCGTCCCGGCGCGGGTGCGGGGCAGGGCGTCGAAGAACAGCACGCGGTCGGGCACGGCGTAGCTCGGCAGGTGCTGCGCTACGAAATCGAGCAAGGCCTCCAGGCGGACGTCGCTCCCCGGCCTGGGGACGACGCACGCGCACAGCAGCTCGCCGTAGATCGTGTCCGGGACGCCGACGACGCCGGCCTCCTTGATACCGGGGAAGGAGCGCAGGACCATCTCGATCGGTCCGGGATAGATCTTGAAGCCGCCGCGATTGATGACCTCGTCTTTCCGCCCCAGGATGCGCACGGGCCCGTCGGGATCGATGATCGCCAGGTCGCCGGTGTGGAGCCAATGCTCGGCGTCGAGCACCTGGCGCGTCGCTTCGGGTTCTTCCCAGTAGCCGGCCATCACGTTGTAGCCGCGAACGCACAACTCTCCCTCTTGCCCCGGCGCCAGGCTTTCGCCCTCCGGACCGATCACTTTCAGTTCGACTCCATCCATCGGGCGTCCGACGGTCTCGGTGCGGGTTATCGGGCCGTCGTTGAGACGGGTCATCGTGACGGAGGGCGCGGCCTCGGTCAGGCCGTAGGCCAGGATCAGGTCCATGCCCATTTCGTCGCGCACGCGGCGTACGAGATCGGGCGGGCAGGCTGCCCCCGACATGATCCCGGTCCGAAGGCTGACGCAGCGGGCCGAGTCGAACGTCGCGTGTTGGAGCTCCAGGGCGAACATCGTCGGCACGCCGTTGTGGACGGTCACGCCGAGGCTTTCGATCAAAGCCAGCGCATCCCAGGCGGAGAATCGCGGCAGGCACACCAGCGACGCCCCGCAGCCGACGCTGGCCAGGATGGTCGGGGTCAGGCCGAAGGCGTTGGAAAAAGGCACGGCGCCCAGGAACACGTCGTCGCGACTGGCCTCGAGGGTTGCGGCGACGCCCAGGGCGTTGCGAACGAGTGCCGTGTGAGTCAGCATGGCGCCGCGCGGCTGCCCCGAGCTCCCCAGCGTGTGGACGATGACCGCCACGCGCTGAGGGTCCGTGGGCGCCTCGACGGCCTGATCCCCCTTGAACAACTGTTCCCAAGCAAGCACACCCGCGCGCCGGTCGTCGGTGGCCACGACATGCTGAAGATCCGGGACCTCGGACCGGTGGTCCAGGAGATTCCCGATCTGATCCGCGCCGTGATACGCGCTAGGGTCGGCCTGCAGGACGATGGCCTTGGCCCCGGTCTTCGTCAGGCGAGCCAGCGCCTCCGCCGGACTGCGCCGAATGCTGATCGGCACCAGGATGAGACCGGCCCTGGCCGCGGCGAAGAGGGTCAGCACGAATTCGGGAACGTTGGGAAGAAGCACCGCCAATCGATCGCCGGCGGAGAGGCCGAGCTGCAGCAAGCCGCTCGCGAGCGCATCGGCGGCCTGGTCGGCCTGGGTGTAGGTGAAGCGCTGTTGGCCATGAATCAAGAATGGCCGTTCCGGATCGACCGCAGCCCGGCGGCGCAGGAGGCCATCGATGGTGAGAGGCGACGCTTCAGATGGCATGACTGGTCAGCTCCCGTTGCCCAAGCGTTCGAGGAATCGCTCCTGTTTGCGATACGCCATGCCGTGCAGATCGGCGATGACCCCCGAGGCGCGCTCACGCACGCTGATGTGGTACAGGCCGGTGCGATCGCCCCGACGGATTTCGACCGCTTCGGCCTCGAGGGAGGCGCCGGGCGAAGGCGAGGCCACGAAATGGATGTCCATGCTGAGAGCGACGGCGGCGCGCCCGTGGGAGTTGCTGGCGGCGGCGAAGGCGAAGTCGGCCAGGGCGAAGATGGCGGCCCCGTGGGGAAGGTCGAGCCCGTTCACCATGTTCGCGCCCAGATCCATTTCGGCCTGCGCGTAGCCCGGCCGCAGCGCAAGCAGGCGAATCCCAAGCGATCGCGCGAACCGGTCGCGGGCGATCATGAAGTCCGCCACGTCGCGTGCCACCCGATCGGCATTCTCGGCCTCGTCGCTCATGGCTACAGCATCGCCGGCGTTGCGAGGTGCCCGGCCACGGCTGTCGCCGCGGCCACATAGGGGTTGGCCAGGTAGACCTCGCTGGTTGGATCGCCCATGCGGCCGCGGAAGTTGCGGTTGCTCGTCGATACGCATCGTTCGCCCGATGCGAGAACTCCCATGTGGCCTCCCAGGCATGGTCCGCAGGTGGGCGTGCTGACCGAACAATCCGCATGCAGGAAGGTCTCGATCAGGCCCTCGCGCAGCGCGTCCAAATAGACCTTCTGACTGCCGGGGATGACGATGGCCCTCACATGGGGGTGGATCTTCCTGCCTCGCAGGATCGAGGCGGCGGCGCGCAGGTCCTCCAAGTTCCCATTCGTGCACATGCCGATCACGACCTGGTCCACCATCAAGTGACCAAGGGACGAGACCGGCTGCACGTTTTCCGGCAGGTAAGGAACGGCCACGTAAGGCTCGAAGCCGGACACGTCGAATTCGAGGGTGGCGGTGTAGACGGCGTCTGGGTCCGGCTGGAGCATCAATCCGGCCCGGCCGTTGCGCCGGCGGACGTACTCCGCGGTGCGCTCATCGGCGGCCATGAGTCCGGTCTTGGCGCCGGCCTCGATGGCCATATTGGCCATGGTGAAACGGTCCGACATCCCCAGATGGTCGAAGGCCTCGCCCGACATCTCCATCGCCTGGTAGCGCGCGCCGTCGACGCCCAGCTGGCCGATGGTGTGGAGGATGAGGTCCTTTCCGCCCACCCATTCGGGAGGCCGGCCGTGATAGATGAGGCGCACGCTTTCCGGAACTTTCAACCAGAGCTCACCCAGCACCATGGCCGCGGCGGCGTCGGTGGAGCCGATGCCGGTGCCGAAGGCGCCGATGAAACCGTAGGTGCAGGTGTGCGAATCGGCGCCGGCGATCAAGTCGCCCGGCGCCACCAATCCCTGTTCCGGCAGGAGCACGTGCTGGATGCCGGCGCGCCCGACGTCGTAGAACCGCACCCCGTGCTCGCGGGCGAATTCCCGGCAGCGCTTGACGATCTCGGCGCTCTTGATGTCCTTGTTGGGGGTGAAATGATCCATCACCAGGACGACTTTGGACGGATCGAAGATCGTCGCTCCGCGGATCTTCTCGAACTCCTCGATGGCCACGACGCCCGACAGCTCGGAGGCCAACACCAGGTCGACGCGGGCGTTGATGAATTCGCCGGGGAAGACCTCGTCCTTGCCGCCTTTCACCGCCAGAATCTTCTCGGCCAGCGTGTGGCCCATACTCACCTCAACCGCTTCAAGATGCCCTCGCCGAGGCCGGCTCCGGGAGGACTTCGGCCAGAAACGAGCGGATGGGCCCGACGATGGGCGGGCGCTCGTTCAGGATCATCGTGTAGTGATTGACTCCGGGGATGTCGACCTGGCGCGCGTTCGGGATCCACTTCACGAAGGCGGCCGCTTCGCGCCGGTCCAGGATATGGCCGCGCTCGCCCAGAAGGCCGAGCCCGGGTCGCAGGAACAACGTGGGGCAGGTCATGGACGGAAAGTGAACGCACATGCTGTAGGAGAAGTGCAGATCGAGGTCGCGCTGGATGGCGTGAGGCGAGGTCTTGGCGCGAACGCCGCCGTCCGGCGTCGGCTCCGCACCTTCGCGAAAGTACATCTCCAGGGCCGGATTCCACGGCTGATGGAAGGGAAGCCCCCGCATGTCTTCCAGGAGGGCCTGGATCGTCGGATAGCTCATCCCGAGGCGCCGATAGGCCGGGCGCATGGCCTCGAGCACTTCGTCCTTTGGATCGGCGCCGCCGTCGATCAGGACCGCCGCCCGGATGCGGCCGGGGCGCACCGAAGCCAGATAGACGCCGAGGGTCGCCCCAAACGAATGCCCGACGAGGACGAACGAGGCCCAATCCCAGAGGTCGGCCAGGGCCAGGAGATCGCGCGTGTGGTAGGCGAAGCCGTAACCATCTTCGGGTTTGTCGCTGTCGCCGCGGCCGCGAAGATCGATCGAGAGGATGTGGTACTCGGGCGACAGGTGTTCGGCCAAACGATTGAACGTCCCCTTGTGACCGGTGAGTCCGGGCAGGCACAGGACCGGCCCCTTCTCGCCGGGCCACTCGCGATACGCCAGCCGAACATCGGCGAGCCGAACCGCTCCATCACGCCACGGCGCGTGGCTCACAACCACGACTCCACTTCGGCCTGGCGCTTCGGCTGCAACCGGCCATCGCAATCCCAGCCGCGGACGGCGTAGTACTCGTCGAGCATTCGTTCGAACTTGTCGCGTTCGATCCGGTGCCCCTTCGTAGACCGCGCCGGCATGGGATCGTCGAAGTAGCGGCGAGGCAGCGTATCGTCGGCGCGCGTCCGGCCGAAGGCCAGGTTGAGCCAGCGTTCGAGGTCGATCACCCGTCGGCCGACTTCCCGTAGCTCGTCGGCCGACATGTCGATGCCCGCCACCGAGCGCGTCAGCTCGGCCAGATGTTCGTAGCCGAGCAGGTGCGGCGAGTTGAAGCCCCGCGTGACGAACTTGCACACGCCCAGACAGTCGACGACGGCGTAGATGTCGTCGTGCCAGGCGACCATCCCGGCCTTGCCTTCGTACGACGTGGGGTCGACCGAGGTCTCGATCCCGAACACTTCTCGGCGCACGTGGTCGGGCAGGCGCAGGATGTCGAGCGTAGGGCGGTTGCGAAGGTGATCGGCGCCGCGGCTGGCGACGGCGATCCCCAGCGCGAAGGATTTGATGTAGCGGACGTCGTGCGGATCCGACTGGGGCAGATCCTTGACGGCGATGAGGTAGTTGGACGCCTGGTAGGGGAGGGAGTGTTTGGCCTGGCTGCTCTCCGCCAGCAAATTCCCGAAACCGCGCCGATAGGCCATGTCTTGGATCAAGTCAACCACTCGCGCGTAGTCGCCCCAGAGCAGCGGGCCGGACGTGAGTCGCTCGTCGATCAGTCCGCGTTGGTAGAGCTCCATGGCCCAGGCCAGAATGGTGCCTGTGGACGAAGCGTCCAGGCCGAGTTCGTTGACCAGGTTGTTCAATGCGATGACTTGTTCCGCCGAGGCGATGCCGATGTTGGCGCCGAGCAGGCCGATCGTCGAATACTCCGGGCCTTCGCCTCCCAGGGTGTTCCGGTGGCGGCAGTGGACGACACACGAGGTGCAGGCGAGCATCTTGTCGGAGAACTTCTCGAATTCCTCGGCGTTGAGGCTGTCGGCGAAGAAGTTTTCCTGACTGTTGCGAGCGCGGATGGCGCCCAGTTGGTTGCTGACCTGGTAGAGAAAGGAGGTGCCGAGGCTGCCCAGGACGTGGACGACGCGCGATCCCTTCAAATGTCTCATCTGATCCAGCCGGGCGTTCCGCAAGGCGGTCGGGTCGTGCACGAGCAAGTCTTCCCCGCCACGGGCGACGATCGCCTTG